>JAPYPO010000143.1:0-5868 GCA_029937645.1 Candidatus Hydrogenedentota bacterium | reverse complement strand
CACGTAGCGCGCGGCCAGATCGTACTGGGCCCGGTACTTCTCCAGCGCGTCGCTGCGGAAGATGCGGAACGCCATGTCGCGGTAACGTTGTCCTTGAATGTCGGCCGTGGTGCGGCGCCTCAGGAGATCGCGGTCTTCCACGAGGCGCTGTCCTTGGGCCAACTTGGCGAGCCATTGATCCGCGATCTGCGCTGTGGATTCCAGCGACGTGAGAATCGTCAGGCGCGCTCCCAACTCTTCGCGCAGCGCGACTTGAAGCTCTTGAAAACTCTCGAGGTCGCTGAAAAGGTCGGCAAGGCTGTCTCTTCCAAATTCGAATCCCATATTGGCTGTCTCGATTCCTTGTTCAAAGCCCGTGCCAAGGACCTCCGAAATGTCAGCCAAAGCGTATAGGATCTGCGAGCCGGGAACGGAAGCCACCTTCAACGCGCCACGGGCCGCGCTCAAGGTGTCAATAATGGGACCGGCCGCGAGCCCAGCGACAAGACCGGTTACCTTCGGAATAGCCTCCGCGGCGCCTTCCGCCACATCGCTGATGATATCGGCCGAACGCCCAAGAGCTTTCTCCGCGGCTTTTGCGGCTACAAGGAGGGCGCGCAAGCTCGTTACGACACCAAGTTGTGTGCCCCGGCTCACTCCATTGGCCACCGTCAAGCCGCGCCGTGCCAGCAGTAACGCGACTTGATCATCAATGAGTTCAACCATATCGCCGTAGTCGTCCAGCGCGGCGTTTAACGCCCCAAGTTCCTGGATAAGTTGACGCCGGATTTGCTGGAGCTCACCCACGGCGCGACGTTGGCCCAATCCGGAAGGTTTAACCACTCCAAAGCGGTTGCCGGTAGTCGCGAGACTGAAAGACACAGTCCTTCGTGTCGATGTAGGTATCCCTAAGATAGAGACAGAAAGATCGTCCAAGAGCGTGACTTCGTAATCGAGAGTGTTCGGCGCGTTGCGCAGACCGAATTCGTTGATGGCCTCGGAGTCTTCGACATAGAAGTAATGCAAGAGATCCGGGCCGCTATATCCGGTCTCGTAGGTCTTTCCTGGTCCGATATCCCCGGCGTATGGATAGCCGAAGACTTCGATTAGTTGGTTGTTCAGGGCGATCTCTTGATCTTGGACTCCGCGTTGGAAGGCTGTTAAGGAATCCCCCTGGCGCCGAAGGGCCTGGGTGGAGTTGTTTGCGTGGTCGAAGACGGCCACCGCGTTATTCACGGCGGTCAATGCGCGTTCGTAGATTTGCTCGAAATGAGTTAAACCATCGTCGATTTGCGACGGGCTGATATCGAAGGGGATCGCGTCGCGGGCGAGGCCCAAAGGATTGAGCCCGCTATCGGCCATGCCGGCCTTGCTCTCGATTTCGATGAAGGCCGCCGATACATCGCGCAGCTCATACACGTTTGTTCGATCTATCTGGGTGATTCCCGGTTCCGGGTCGTCCGGATCGACCGCGCGCAAAATGCCGTTGCCGACTACCCAGTCGATGTAGGCACCCTGACCTGCGCGGCTCGCCCATTCGGACAGGCCCCACGCGCGCTCGAGGTTCTCGTCCCGGTAGCCCTGGAATTGTCCTTCGCTATCCTCGGTGTAGTCCCAGCGGTACTGAAGTCCCATAATTTCCGCGCCGGTGCGCGCTTTCGCGGCGGCGGCGACGGCGAATTTCCGCTCGTCAATATAATCCACCGTTATGGGCTCGCCACCGACGAGTACGGCTTCGGAGCGGTTGGCCCAGGCGTAGAAGGGGTGGTTCAAGAGCCCGTAGTATGCCTTGAGCGAGGTGAGGTAGTGCCCCCACGCATCGCCGTGGCCCTGCGGATACGCCGACTTCGCATCCGCCTCACTGATGACCCCGTCGCCGGCTTCCACGTCGTCGGCGAGATTGTAGTTCAAGGCGTAGGCCACCTCGCCGCCGGTGATGTCGCGGGTAAAGTTCCAGATGAGGTTGTTGTAGACCGGGAAAAGCTGCGTGCCGGGCGCATATTGATCGTCACGCCCGCGCAACAAGCCTAGCTCCTCCTCAAGCAGGGAGCTGGTCTGGTTCATGAAGGAGTGAATCGAGGTCGCCTCTTCGCCGTAAACCCCATCGTCGGTGCCAAAGGCGATGGTCGGATCTTGGGCGTCGGCGTAGGCCTCGTTGCCGAGAAGCATGTAGAGGTCGTTAATCCGACTTGCTACAAGCAGCAACGCAGTGTTGACCAAGGGATGATTCACGGGCGAGAGCGCGTTGATACTGAGCGTCTTCCCTCGATTGAGCACGGTCTGGTAGATCGGGATCAGGCCGAAGGCATTGAGGTCATCGCAATTGAGCGGAATGCTGCCGGTAAATCGCGGACCGGCCTGGCTAATCATGCTGACGACGGTATTCGCGGCTTCGTCGCCGAAGGAGGCGAATTGGGCCTCGGCACCCGCGATACCTCCCCCGCCAGCGCGTTGGGTAAATGGGTTGATGGATCCGACGACCCGCTTAATCCAGCCTTCTCCAAGTTGGACGGGTGCGAATTCGCTCCAGGTCCCCTTCCAGGGCACATTTAAGGTCGAAGTGGTGGGTATGCGGTAGCGCATGGTGTACCAGTTGTCGGTGAGCGTGACGAGCCCGGGGCCCTCGATGGTTATGCTGTTGACGCCGAGGCCGGCGACGTTGCTATTCAAGGGTGGCCGGGACCATGGATCGTTCACATCGAACAGGTTCGGCGGATCGGGCAAGGTGCCGTTCTCGTCCGGCAGATAGAGCCACTCGAATTCGTATTCTTCGGGCTTGCCGCTGAAGTCGAGCGTGGTCTGAATGGTAAGTTTTTCTTCAAATACACAGCCGGGCTTCACGACCGCCAGCCGGCCGGGATCGAGATCGGGGACCACGCGAATGATCTCGATGCTGACGGGGAGAGGCGCACAGGCATCGGAGTTCTGCATGGCCAAGGTTACGTAGCCGACGCCCTGCGCGAAACCGGAGGTGAGCGCAAGCACATCGAATGGATCGGTGCTGCTGTCGTTGATGAGGTGCGGCTCGGCCGCCGCTGCCGCTAACTCCGTAATGGCAGTTTGCCAATCGACGTCTGTGCTTAGTGCCCTCAGTGCCCGCTCCTCGTCGTCGGTCATCACGTTGAGCAGGACATAGTCGAAGCCGAGCACGGGATCGACCAGGATGCCCCTTAATTTCAGACTCTGGTTTAGATCGTCGTAGGAGATCTTGAAGAAGAGGCCCGGCGGTAGATCGGTAAATACCTTTTCCCCTTTCGAGAAGCCTACGGAGATGTCGCTTGGCACCTCCTTGAGAAAGACGGATCGCTCGAAGGTCGGATCGATGAGTTGCACGCTCGACTGGCCTGCGAAGTTGTCGGCAACGGTCTGGTAGACCGTATCGACACTACACTGGCCATTGATCTGGGGCAGGCCAAATTTGGCTTCGATAAGAATCTCGCCGACTTTCATCGTCGGCGCAAATTGCGGCCACCCGACGGTGTAGGTGACGTTGTGGGGAAAACGGAGATCGAGTCCGTCTGCGGCCACGGCTTCGACCACTGCCGGATCGATGCCTGGAAAGGAGAAATCCGCCTGTAGTGGATAGTAGAAGCGCATTCCAATGTCCGCGTCGTCGTAGACCTCAAGGCCGGATTCGTCTATCCCAACCACGGTATTCCCGGCGCCTGCGGCCCAGAAACTGTTGTTCCGATCTTGGAAATAGGGGCCGAACAAGCCGGTGTTTCTTGGGCTTAGCTTGAGTGTGCTGATTGGGTAGGGCGGCAGGATGAACGCGCCCGCGTCGCCCTCGTAGGGATCATCCACGCCCTCGAAGCCGACCCACTCGTGGAAGAAGTACGGGGCTCGCTCGGCGGCGACGCTAAACACGCGCATCTTAGCGCGGTCGTCCCCTGCCAGGTTCTGATCGTTGGGATCGTAATAGGTCATCAGCACGAAGGTTTCGGAGGTGTCCGGCTCGTTCAAGTCGTCGCGCAGTGCAAATACCGCCTCGCTGGTGCCGTAGGGCCGGATGAGCGCGTGTTCCTCGTTCGGGTTGTATCCCGGTTTGGTGGGGAAGTTCTGATTGTAGACGTCCAACGTGCTGCCGAAGGTGGCGACATCCTGCTCGCCGGAACCGTCTTGTCGGGCGATGATGATTTCGCGCGGATTCGTTGGCCAATCGGGATTGTAGCGGGCGGGTACATGGGGCCAACCGAATAAGGCGAGCTTCTCACGAGTCGCGGGATCGCGGACGAACCCGCCGGTCTGCGCGTCGATGAGCTTCTGGCCGGACTCGTAGAACACCAGGACGAGTGGACTCACAGCGCCCATGACGCGGTTCACGGGCACAATGCTCCCCGCCCGGTTGGGGCGGTCGTAGAATCCGACGTAGCGGCGTTCCTGATCCACGCTGCTGTCCGGGCTATAGGCGGCGTATGGGGACAACTCGAAGAATACGTGGGGCGCCCCGTGAATGTCGTCGTGGTTCCCCGCGTAGTTTGAATCGGTGCTTGCCATGATGACGGTCCCGATGTTCCACGGGACACCGGTTTCTCCGCCGATGCGGTAGGTCGGGTTGTTCCATTTGATCGTCTTGATGAGCTGGAAGAACAGATCGCCGGTGCCCGGATCCTCGTGGTTCGAGAGCATGACGATGCTTCGGCCCCAAACGGATGGGTCGTCGCTGCTTGCCACATCGAGGGGATCGAAGTTCCGAGTGAGGTCGGCACCAAAGGCGTTGTCCGTTGCGATCTGATCCGGATCTGTAATGACGGTTTCTTCCCAGCCCGTCAATTTCATGTACTTAAACTCGATTTCTCCATCGGTATTCTTGAGGTCTACCGGGGGCGAATCAGCGACATGCGTCTGGAATTTTCCGGATTCGTCGGAAGGCCATACGTTGAGCGCGGTGACGTTGCTGACCTCCGTGCCGAAGGTGTCTTTCCAGCGCACGGTGAATTCGCCTTCGCGCACCGCGTAGAGGCGCCGGTCGCGCAGGTGCCAGAAGGCCATCTCTTCCGGGATGATCTCGGGGCCGAATGCGTATACGTTGTCGTTCGTCACTCCGACGGCCGGTATCACACTGCCGAGCTCGGTCAGGAGATCAGCGTCGATCAGCGCGTAGTAACCATTGAATTCGTCCTGGGCACGCGAAGGACCGTGGACGCGAGATACGGTGAAGACGCGCCGGTCGGGATTGTGCGTAAAGGGCATCGAGGTCCAGTGCGTGAACTGATCAATGGTCTCCGTCGGCTTGGCGTAAAAGACGCCTACGTTTTGCAGATCGAAGCCTTCGACATCACCCGGCACGTAGAACAATTCTAATTCGGATTCGCTGAATTGCTCGCGGTCCGTTTCCACGCGCCAGTGAATGTTGGTGGGGGTCCAGCGTTCGTCGTCCACAACGCTCCCGCCTTCCATAACGTCGAATTCCCCGATGTTGATATCCGGGGACATGAAGCGGAAGATCGTTGCCCTCTGGGTGCTGGGTCCCGTCAGGGACGGGCCTGTGCCGCCGCCCTTAAACTTGATGGCCACGCGCGATTCCGGTCGCGCGAAATTGCCTGTGCCGGTTCGGCCGACCCCGCGAAAGACCTCTTCACCGAGATTTGCCGGGTTTCCTTCGATTACATCGCCGATCGGATCCTTGCCGGAGCGCATCCGGTTGGTGTAGATCGCGCGGTCCTTATCGGACTCGCCAAAGAAGAGGAAGGCACCGGAATCGCGGCCGAAGAGCATATCGGTAAAGCCGTCGTCGTTGATGTCACCGGCTGCATTCACGGATCGGGCGAAACTTAACGCCATGCCCGGATGCGTCGCGTTGAAATAGCGGCCCCGAGCCGCGTTGGGATCGGGATGGGCGAGGTCGCGCAAGGACAGAACGCCCCCCAGTACGGGGCTGCCGAATAC
>JAPYPO010000741.1 GCA_029937645.1 Candidatus Hydrogenedentota bacterium | reverse complement strand
AGTTTGCGGCTCACTGTCCCTATGAGGTGCAGTTGATTGCACCTCCAAACGCATTCAGCGAGTCATTCATCGAATCGCTAAAAAGAGAATGTTTGAATCAATTCATGTGCTTTGGCCGCGATCAACTGGACTATATCCTAACAACCTGGATTCGCCATTATAATACGGAGAGACCGCACAGGGGAGTCGGCAGAGACAACACCGTTCTCGACGAGACCTTTGTGCCGAAAACGCAAGGTGAGATTCGTTCCAAAGAAGAACTCGGAGGCGTAGTCCGAAGCTACTATCGAGAAGCCGCGTGACTTTCGTTCGGGAATCAGATTCAGCACTGCATCGGAGAAACTGTCAAAGTTCGTGAGCATTCTGCGGGTTCCTGGGAGGTATTTGATTCGATTCCTAAGTCACATCCAAAATTGAATTGATGAATTTCATGCAAATCTTTGTGAGCCGAGCCGCGTCTTACATTTTCGCGACCGCCAAGCATCTGTTACAATTGACTCAGAGACGGAGAACCGATGATGAGCATTAGCTCGAACAAGATAGCCCAGATGACTCGCGAGGAAAAGCTTCAGATGATGGAGGCGTTGTGGGCTGATTTATCCCAGTCGGATGCTGACCTAAAATCACCAGGTTGGCATGAAGAAGCCCTCAGCGAGACCGAGCAGCGCCTGGCGGCGGGAAACGAGGAGCTGGTGGAGTGGGACGAAGCCAAGCTCGCGCTTAGGAAGCGATTTGATTGAGAATTAAGATACTCTCGTCTGCAATTGATGATCTCCAAGCAGGCGCGGATTTTTACGAGCATCAGAGCGAAGGACTTGGCAATTACTTCCTAGACTCTATGTTTTCCGATATCGACTCGCTTCTCCTCAATGCTGGCATTCATCCGGTTATCTTTGAGCATTTTCGGTTGCTTTCGAAACGGTTTCCCTATGCCATCTACTACAAGCTCGATAAAGACCTGGCGATCGTAAGGCGAGTACTCGACATGCGTCGCGATCCGGCTCGCATTGAGCGTTCTCTTGATTAGCAAGTGAGGAGCGCAGAAATATGAAATCGTCAAAAATTGCCGTTCCAGCATCTCCCCAAGACATCGAAGCGGCACGTTCAGCAATGGGATTGAAAATGTCAATCAATCCATCCCATAAAGGTCATCGAAGTCGGCGTTCCTGACGCCGAAATATGAGGTCTAGGGGTTCGGCTACATTATTGCACCCCCTGAAAATAAAGGCCGGATCGCGACTTCTCCCTGATTCTCCCTTCTTGCTTCCGCCGATGACATTGGCCGACGAATTGGATGGCACCCGCCAGCCCCGCCTCGTCGGCTGGCCTAAGAATAGGCGCCGTGAGCGAACCCACGAGCTACTCGAGATGGTGGGGCTCGAACCCGCTACGTACGCCCAGCGATTTCCGGATGAACTCTCCGGAGGTCAACAGCAACGCGTCGGTGTCGCCCGGGCACTGGCCGCCGACCCTGCCTACCTCCTCATGGACGAGCCATTTGGAGCGCTTGACGCCCTAACACGCGACGTATTGCAGCAAGAACTCCTGATGATCAAGGAGCAAATGAAAAAAACGATCGTCTTCGTGACCCACGATATTTTCGAAGCGCTCACCCTTGGAGACCGCATCGCCGTCCTGCATGCCGGCCGTGTGGAGCAGATCGGAACGCCAGAAGATGTCCTGCGGAGTCCGGCCACGCCATTCGTTCGTCAACTCTTCGAGAAACCGGCCAGTAGCGGTACGGCTACATATTTGCAC
>JAPYPO010000740.1 GCA_029937645.1 Candidatus Hydrogenedentota bacterium | reverse complement strand
TTGCATCGGGTGCTCTTACGGTCTCTTTTGCCCTGGCGTTGATGGTGTTTTTGTTCGCGTGTGCGCTTGCCCTGGCGTATTACGCGGCGGGCTTTCGCCTCCTTCTCGTCCTTGTTATCTATGCGCTCGCGAACCTGCTGTATTCGTACGTTCTCAAGCATGTCGTCATCCTTGATGTGGGCTTTATTGCGGTGGGGTTTGTTTTGCGCATCGTGGCGGGTGCGGTGGCGGTATCTGCCCCACCCTCGGCGTGGCTTATTCTCTGCACGATCAACGTCTCCTTGTTTCTTGGATTCGCCAAACGACGGGCGGAGGTCGTTTCGCTTGGGGAGGACGCGCATACCCACCGGGAAGTGCTGGCGCATTACAGCGTGGGTTTCTTGGACCAGATGATCAGCGTGGTCACGAGTTCGACGCTGGTTTGCTATATCCTCTATACGGTTGATGAGACCACGATTGCGTATTTTGGGAACCAGGGCTTTGTGGCGACGGTGCCGTTCGTGATGTATGGAATTTTTCGGTATCTTTACCTGACCTACCATCGCGATGAAGGGGGCAGTCCGACGCGGGCGGTCCTTACGGATCCGATGTTTCTAATTAACAACCTGCTGTGGGGAATTGCGTGTATTGTTATCTTGTATTGGGGCAACGATATTGCGGCCCTTCTGGAACGCTGAGGCAAGAAAGTAAACGAACACTGTTATGACTGAAGCTGTGAATACGCAGACCCTATCCGGTTGGGGGCGCTTTCCTCGGGAGGAGTGCCATGTCTACCGCCCGGAGAAACGGATCTCTTTGGAGCGGATTTTTGCTGAGGATAAGCAGCCGGACTATATCGCGAGGGGCCTAGGCCGTAGTTATGGGGACCCCGCGCTTAATCGGGACGGCGGGGTCATTTCCTTCGCGCGCTTGAATCGAATTCTCGAATTTGATGAGAAAAGTGGGGTTGTAAACTGCGAGGCTGGCGTTACCTTTCCCGATTTGCTGGACACCTTTCTGCCGCGCGGGTTCTTTATCCCGGTAACACCTGGCACGAAGTTCATCACCATTGGCGGGGCCATCGCGAACGATGTTCACGGCAAGAACCACCACCGGGATGGATCGTTTGGGCACTCTCTTATCTCCTTTGAGATGCTGCTGGTTAGCGGCGAAGTTGTCGCCTGTTCCCGCGAGGAGAATGCCGATCTTTTTTGGGCCACGGTAGGCGGAATTGGACTTACTGGAATTCTACTTACTGCGCGGTTTCAGTTGCGGCGCGTGGAGTCTGCGTACATTGTCGTCGACTATCAGAAGACGAGGGATTTGGATGGGGTTCTATCGGCTATCGATGAGGACGATGAAAAATACCAGTATTCTGTAGCGTGGATTGATTGCTTGGCGCGGGGCAGGAACCTGGGCCGGGCGGTTCTTATGCGTGGTAATCACGCCTCGGCGAGTTCGCTGCCGCCGGGTCGCAGCGATCCCTTTGTCATGAAGGATAAATTCAAGCCTACGGTTCCTTTTGACCTGCCCCAGATTCTGCTGAATAGTGTGACCATGGGGGCATTTAACAAACTGTATTACGCGCTAAGCTCCGGGAAGGAAGGAAAGCTGGTCGATTGCGACAGCTACTTCTTCCCGCTCGATGTGATCCATGATTGGAACCGCGGCTACGGCAAGCGGGGCTTTGTTCAATACCAGGTAACCGTTCCGTTGACGGAGCGGCAAGGGCTCGTGGAACTGCTGGAGTCGGTGAGCGCCTCGGGCCGAGCCTCGTTTTTGGC
>JAPYPO010000739.1 GCA_029937645.1 Candidatus Hydrogenedentota bacterium | reverse complement strand
ACGCCTCCGGCCGTGGCCAACAGGCCCGATATGGGCGGACTGACCAAGTCGTGGTTCCATGCCAACTCCTGATTTTCAAGGTCTATGGCTTGGATGCGTCCCAACATTCCGTCGCTGGCATCTGGGTGGGGAAGCTGTGTAAGGTGAACTCCGGTCGATAATAGCCCACCCCCTTTTCCCGTCGCGCTCATTTCGTTGCACCATTCAGTAACGGGCACATACGAAAGTTTCGTCTGAGGGCTATACGATGTGGGCGGCCAGCTTCGTGCACCGGCAACGCCCGGGCAGATGAGGCAAGGCGTTTCCGAATTGAGTATCACCTCAGGATGATACGTTTTGGCACCCGTTTCCGGGTCAATCGCGCTGATTACGTTCTGCATTCCGGTGTCCACCGAAAAGAGGTACTCTCCCGTCGCGGCATCGAGGGCGTCGAGGATGGCTACTTTCCCGACATTCATTACCACCTTTCGCATCACGCCGTCGATAGAAATAGTGGCGATTTGGCGCTCGAAAACCCAATCCAAGTCCCACTGATCGTTCGCCATATGTTGGTAGTACCAGACCAGTTCGCCGGTGTCGGCATTCAGAGCCACCGTGCAATTGGTATACATGCCTTCGTTCGTGTGACCTTCCTTGTCGGTCGGCACGAGTAGCGGCGCTGTATCGTAGGTCGGTGCGACTCCGAAATAAACCAGATTCGATTCGGGATCGTAGGTACCCTGATGCCAGCACGACCCTCCGTTTCGTTCTTCAACGGGGATGTCGTTCCAGGTGTTTCCGCCGGGCTGTCCGGGCCACGCAAGCGTATTAAAGCGCCACGCCTCCTTGCCGGATTCCCTATCGATACCGACGATAAACGAGCCTTTGGCCAAACGATAACCGCCTGTCCCCTGTATAACCACATCGCCGGCAATCAGGGGGGCGCTCCGCGTGACATACCTCCCGTAGGTCTCCGGCGAATGGCCGAGTTCCATCTTGTGGTCCCAAACCAATTCACCGGTCTTGGCGTCCAACGCGATTACATGCAGATCGGAAGTGGACGTGTATACCCGACCCCCGTGCAGGGCAAGGCCCATCTTCTTGGAGGGGCGAAAATTCCCTTCGCGCTTGTAGCGCCACAGCACGTCCCCGTTCGTCGCGTCTATCGCAAGCACCGTTTCGGGGAAGGTGTGCAGATACATAACGCCGCCATGAACCACCGGCATCGGCATGCTCGAACCAGTCTGCAGTGGAGCGCGCCACACCGTCTCCAGTCCCTTCACCGTTTCCTTGTTGATCTGTTTCAGTGGACTGTAGCTCTGGCCATCGTAGGTGCGGCCCCAATGCAGCCAATCGTTCGGCGAGGGGCTGCGCAACATTTCATCCGTTACGGCGGGAAGGTTGGCCAAGAGCGCGGTCTGCTCCGGCGTCTTCACAACCGGCACGACGGGATCGTAAACCATCCCCGGTATTTTCGGAATCGTGAGTTTCCCGAGCGCGTCCATATCGGACGGTAGCGCCACGTCGCCCGATTCGAACTTATTGGATCGAAGGATGTAGGACAGGATGTTGGTATGGGTCTCGTCGCTCACACTTCCCGCTTTGGCCACGGACTCCGGAGGCATCCGGCGCAAATGGAATGACATTACTCCGGCAGACTTGCCGCGCCAAGACTGATCGAAGCGCGTCCCGACGAGGCTTGGCGCGATATCCAAGCCTTCAAGTTTCGCCCCATGACACGAAGCGCAGAGTTCGCGGTAGGCCGTTCTTCCTTCGGCGGCTTGC
>JAPYPO010000142.1 GCA_029937645.1 Candidatus Hydrogenedentota bacterium | reverse complement strand
AGCTGGACCCGTTCAAACCGGCTCCCCGCCGCCGACGCGGTAACCAGCTGATGGCGGTCCTGTAATTTGGCCGCGCTCACACTTCTGGTCACGAAGGTATACAAGCTGAATTGAGGCTCGCGCGCGCCAATCTTCGCGACAATAGCCTCGCCGCCACGCCGGTCCATTTCGACCTCCGCGCGGTAGAGCTGCGCTGTGAGCAAGCGGTCTTGCGCCTGGAGCAATTGGCCCGCTGACTTGGAGTAGGTATCCAGCGTGCCGCTGATCGGCTTTGACACAGCCAAGAGCGTCAGCGTGACTACGCCTATCGCTATAACCACCCGTTCTCGTTTGCGCAATTTGGCCATACTGTTCCCGTAATCCTTAAAAGGTAGCTTCTATCGTAAACGTACGTTTATCGCCCACCGACCGCCGTCTTGGGTCCTCGCGGACATGAAGCAGGGTCGAGGACTGCATCCCTGCAAACACTTCATCAAAATCGGCGTCACTTTTCACGTCGCCCATAATCGTTAGCTGCGTCGTGCGCGCCCCGCCGACCGTTACGCTCGTCAGGCTCACCTTGTCGTCGGGCATGTGCGTCGCCAATTCCTTCAACAACTCCAGAAAGTTTGGCTTCGAAAACGTGTCCATCGTGAAGGACTGGCCCGCCTTCTGTTCGGCGTCGATAGCCTCTTCGATCGCCTCAAGGCTTTTGAATCCGCCGATATCTCCCGCGGGCCGGCTCTGCGAAGCATCGGCATCTGGGAAGGCCTCGGTCAGCACTTCCCAAACCTGCTGGCCGACGGCATTGATTTGCTGGACGTTCTGCCGGTGTTCCATCGCGCGGGCGCCGAAATATAAGGAGAAGGCGAATAGGGCCAGCAACGCGGTCGCCGCGGCGTGAATCAAGATCGGCCGCGACGAGCCAGCGCCGGCAAGATCTCCCGTAAGAAAATTGAGCGAGAAGGGGCCACCCGCGCCGGTTGTAGCCACCCCGATGGGTGCGGCCCAGCGTTCCTCAAGTCCCGTGTCCCCGGCTTGCGACTGAGGGCTATCGCCCGGCGTGCCGACATCTATGCCTTTCAGCTTTGACACCAGATTCAAGAATTCGACATCGAGTCCTATCGCGTCGCGGAACAGCCCTTCCTGCTCGTCAAAAAACTCCGTGCCGGTGATCGTCAGGGATTCGATTTCATCTTCCGTGCCCCAACCCGCGTTGAACACCCGAAGAATGTTCCGAATCTCACGGGCCGCGGCTTCCGGCGTATCGTGGTATTTCGCGGCGGACAGCGGCATGTGGCGAATATAGGCCAACTGCTTGTTGAACGCTACCGCGACCACCGAGCCTTCCTTGCGCACATGCAGCACGGCATGAAGTCCACTACCCGGCCCAGCCGTTGCGCGCCAGAGGGCCGTCATGCCGATGGAATCCACGCCCACGCCTTCCACGACAATCCCCGCATCGTGCAATACCGCGATCTGCTGTTCGATGGGTTCGCGCCGAACACCAATGACAAGCACCTCGCTTTGGCCATCCACCTCTCGGACCGGCAGATAATCCACCGAAAGATCGTCAATCGGAAACGCCAGATAAGGCTCCAACTCGAATTGAACGGCCGCGGCGACTTTCCTGCGGCCTTTGAAAGGGATGGTTAACTGGCGCACGACACTCCACGCGCTCGATACGCACAGCGTGTAAACCGTCGGGTGCGACTTTACCTTTGCGAGTACGTCCTTCGCGGCGGCGACTAGGGTTTCGTGCCCCTCTTCCCACGCGTCGCTGAGCGGTACCTGCACCGGCGCGCTGTGAAGCTCCAGAACTTTCGGGTGGGCTCCCCCCGTTTTCACGACGGCGACGCGGATCTCGTCCGACGAAAATTCAATGGCCGCCACTTTGGCTGATAATTGCATGTTGTACTTTCTGGACCCGAACATGGATCCATCGACCGCGTGATCGCTTAGCGGATAACCCGCCAATCGATCACGCGAAACATCTGCTCTGCGCCGCTCGCCTCGACGCCTTGGTCCGTCATATGGCCCGTGTCGCGCCATACGTAGGCCTCGATTCTCACCTTGGCATCCGCCATTTCCCCATCGCCATACAAGCGAAAGACTTGGCTGGCAAGGGTAAACATCGGCTTATATGGAACGATAGCGTCTTCGCCATTTTCACCGTCATTATCCTGAGTGTTCCGAGACGCGCTAGTCGAGCTGGCCGATCGATTGCCCTGCTGATCGACGGGCGGCACGATCTTCCCTTCCTGCTCAAGCTCCTCCATGGTGTAATAAGGGCCAAGCTCTAGAATGCGATCGATTGTGGCCAACGCTTCGTTATAGGGGTCGGGGTTTTGCCCGTCCGCGGTAAAATAAGCCTCCAACACTTCCAGCTCTGCCGTGTTGATATTGAGCTTCCCTTCGGGATGCCCGTGGACCGTCAACAGCTCGTTGAGCGGAATCTGTTCCTTATCCGGATCGCCGAAATAGAACTCCGGCGTAATGCCGGGGATCAGCAACAACTCCTCGATAGAATCCATCGGGCCGTTCTTCGCCGCGTAGGGCGGGTCGAGACGGCTATAGTAGTCGGTCTCATTGCCGCTTGGCGAGGTGTCGTCATCGCCGTCGAGCCAATCGATTATAGAATCCACCATCTCCTCCGGCGATCCCTCCTGCGGTTCGCGCACACTGAACAGCGCGAACAACGCCTCACTCAGATATTCGTCGATCATCTCCAGGCCCGGCTCTTGTCCGAGCCCCCCTCCGCCTGCCGCGCGCGTCTCGGGCGGATAAATCACCAGCGCGTTCAAATTAAGTTTCCCGTATTCGTCCACGATTTTACACTGCATGATAGCGCGATTTATCGGCAGCGCGCGCAGCCCTTCCGCCCAGATATCTGTGAGGCTATCAACCACCTCGCTTTCCTGAAATTGCGCGTCCTCTTCGCTCACCATCAAATCCGCAGCCAACAGGCCGAACCCGCTGGCGATGGCCGATTTCGCGGCCAGGTACGCCTCCAAATCCATAATATGGACTTCCGCAAAAGACGCCTCTACCTGCATCTCATACGTAAAATCAACCACAATCGCCGTAAGCAACACGACAAACAGGAGGGCCAATACCAGCGCAAGGCCTTCCTCTTGCCGACGCTCAGCGTTCCGCATAGGATTCGTCATCGCCGCCCTCCCAACTGGCCAGAGGGTTTGGACGTGGGCGAGCGGTTTCCGCGACCCGTCTGATCGCCCAGGGTCGACTCGTTCAAATTTTCCTCCACGTACCCATCCATCTGAGGCTCCGTAATACCCATCCCGGCCGGAATCGTGATAATCATCTGGAAATCCGGATCTTCAAGGAAATCGATTCCTTCACTCTGCAACGCCTTAATCTCATCGAGCGGCCTTGCAAAATTTATCCGAAAATGAATACTCCACGGAAGGCGCCCTTCCTCAAACGAATCCCAATCGTCCACCCACTCCTCGCCGTCAAAATACTGTATGTCCAGCGTGCGAATCGGAACGCTCCAACCGGGTGCCTCAAAGCCCACATCGTCCACCAGATCCTCCGCGTCACGCTTGTCGATGCCGCCGCGCCCCGCCAGCGTGTCCATCGCGTCGGGCCCCTCCAACGATGGGGTCTCCGTCATTTCCAAGGTTAGCCGGGGCGGCTCCGCGTTCGGGCCCTCCCCGCCAAACTTTAATTCCTCGTCGCTCTCGCCCTGCTGAATCTCAAGCGTGACCTGCTTCATAAATCCAGGCAACGCCATGCCCCCGGTCAAGGGAGCGCTCGACGTAAACGTCAGGGTGTCGGCTGGGCCGTAGGGCCCGTTTTCATCGACGCCCTCCATCCAATACCGCGAAGTGGATCCCTCCTCAGACATCGCGTCTGCAATCCGGGTATCCGCCTCATTGCGAACGTCCGACGTCATTTCATGCAGCGCCGCGCCGGGCCGCCAATCGCCATAGGCTTGTGCGAGGTTGTTCCCAATCGTATAGGTCAAGAACTCGCGCAGGCGAAGCTCCTCCGCCTTCAGTCGCGTATCTTCCGTGGATTCTACAACCGAAAAAAAACTGCTGTACACAATCCCCGTGATCACGGCAAACAACGCCACCGCCACCATGATCTCGATGAGCGTAAAGCCGGATTTACCGCGATTTTGATTTCGATCTCGTTTCATTGATCTTGGTATCCGCTCCCGGGTCCGATTGATTGCCATCGTAGGCGAAAAAAGTCATTTCAATCGAGTCTTCGAATCCCTGCACCGTGACCGCTATCTCGAGCAGTCCCGGCACTTCTTCCGGCCTGACTTGCGTGGCGCTATACGAGTACGAGTAATCCGGATAACGGGCTCCAAAGTCCCCGTCGCCCGAGTCGCTTCCCGTCATCGCATCCCGCTCTGCTTCGCCGATGGCCCACTCAAGCAACATACGCTCGGTCACCTGGGTCTGCGCATCATCGAACATGACGAGCGTGGCGAACTGGGTTTCCATGAGCATGACGAGGCCCGTGCCCAATATGGCCAGGGCGACCACCACTTCAATCAGGGTAAACCCGTCGCGCCTATTCATCGGGGGCCAACTTTCCTTCGCGAAGACGAGAGCTTCCCGTGATGGGATCCCATTCGACGGTAAAGTACTCCCGGTCCTCGTTCACCACGTAAAATGTAACCTCTTTTTCAAGACCCGTCGGCATGATGTCAAACTCCGCCACACCGGAGCGATACTCCTTTTCGCCATAGCGCACCGATTCAATCGCGACGTTCTTGCGCATCCGTGTGCGGCGCAGCAAAGGCTCGATAATCTCCTCGGGCTCCACTTCCTCTTCATCATCCACACCCGCGAGATTAAGCGCGTCCTCGATACGGTTCGCCGCCTTATCCAGATCGCCTTCCAGGTGCTCCACATGCTTCGCCCGTGTCGTCGTGGCCAAGCGGGACATCCGCTCGAAGCGGTCAAACATATATTCCGATTCCTCGTCCAGCCGTTCCGTGTCCGCATCGGGATCGACCCGGCCATTCTCATCCGGCATGGCCTGCGCGGCGAGAGCCATCAATTCGAGGCTGCTCATCGGCTCCCGTTTTTTTCCGCCGTCCTTATCCAGAAAGGCGTCATTCTCCTCCGGCTCCGGCTCCGGCCATCGCTCACACCAATACTCCTGGGCATCGAGGTCGATCTTGACCGTCATGCGCTCGTGCATCAATGACGCCCGGCCCATCGCGCCCCGGCCAAAACCGGCCAAGTGCCGCGCAGCCCCCTCGTGGTTGCTAAACATGATAGCGGGCGCTAACTGAGGGATAGCCACCGCGACGATAAGACTAATAATCCCGATAACGACCATCAGTTCGATCAATGTGAAGCCGGAGGCCTGTCTATGGTCCTCTATGGAAACGCGCGGGGGCATGGATACCTATTCGTCGGCCAGATCGTCGCTGCTGATATCCGCGTCATCATCGACGCCGCCGGGCGTCCCGTCCGCGCCGTAGGACGTGATGGTAAAATTGCGACCCTGCGATTTGTACGTGTAGGGGTTGCCCCACGGATCCATTGGTACCGTCTTGCTATCGAGGAAATTTCGATTCTTGGAGTTCTGCACCAATTCATTCAACTTACCCGGAAATTTATTGAATTGAATCTTGTACGACACCAGCGCCGTGCTGAATGTCCGAATCTGCGCCTGCGCCGTAGCGCGGTCCGCGTCGCCTAACGCTCCCAACACGTTCACGCCGACGATGGACGCAAGCATCGCGATAATCGCGATGACCACCATCAGCTCGACGAGCGTAAATCCCGACTGGCCACTATGACGCTTGGCCCGCTCGTCCTCGATCCCTTGTCTCGATTCCATCATATCCAGTCCTCCTCTGTCTTCGGCGGCGCGCTCCCCTGTGCGGAATACCGCGCGGCGCGAACAAGTTCTACTACTCTTATTATCCGATATTCGTGCTCATATTCAATATAGGCAGCAAGATGGCGAGCACCAGAAGGCCGACAAACAGCCCCATGACGACAATGATCACCGGCTCCAGAAGGCTCACCAGCGCGTCCAACGAAAGCCGCACATCCTCGTCGTAGATTTCCGCAACCTTCAGGAGCATCCCTTCGATCTCGCCGCTTCGTTGGCCCAGCTCGACCATGTGGATCAGCATGGGCGGAAAAACCCCGCTCTCCTTCATGGGGATCGCCAAGTCCCGACCGCGCCGGACACCGGCTTTGACTTCCTCCATTGCTTCTTCAATATACTTGTTTTGAACCACCGTATTGACGACCTCGAGGGCCTTCATCATCGTAAGCCCGCTTTCAAGCATGGTGCCCAGCGTACGCGCGAAACGGGCGCAGACCATCTTCACCTGAAGCGACCCGTAGATCGGAACCGTCAGCTTGAAGCGATCCCAAGCCTTGTGGCCCTCCGGTCGCGATACCCAATATCGCCACAGGAACAACAAGAGAAAAACGACGCCTCCAATCACGTACCAATAGGCGCCAATAAAATCAGTGGTAGTAATCAGTATTTCCGTGAGCCGCGGCAACTTCTGCTCCTGCCGCTCGAAGAGCGCCGTGATACGGGGAATGATTACCAGCATGAGGAAGCTGATAATGGCCACGGCGAACAGGCACATAAAAGCGGGATACGCCAGTGTCGAGAGTACCTGCGCGCGCATCTTCGCGTCATGCTCCATAATATCCGCAAGCCGGAAGAGCACCCGTTCCAGCGCACCGCTCGATTCACCCGCGCGAACCATATTCACATACAAGGGCGCAAAAATCTTCGGATGCGCCGCGAGCGCATCCCCCAGGCGGTTCCCTTCACGCACCCGGTCATTCACATCGAAGAGCGCCTTTTGCAACTTGGGGCGAGAGGTCTGCTCGATGAGCGCGGCGAGCGATTCGACGAGGGGCATCCCCGCGTGCAGCAACACAGCGAGTTGTCGCGTCATCAGCGCGATATCGCGCACCGTCACGCGGCTGAAGTCCATCTCACCCGACTTCACGGTGCCCGCTGTAGTACCGAAGGTTTCGTCTAACTTGGTGGGAAAGAGCTTCTGCTCGCGAAGCTTCCGGCGGGCGGCCGCGGGCGAATCCGCGTCAATGACGCCCTTGACTTTTTTCCCGCCTTCACGGGCAATCGCTTGATATTCGAACACCGCCATGGGGTTAAGCCTTTCGCCCTCGTTCCACCGGTGGACCCTGGGAACGAGAAGGCAAATAAGGGCTAGCTACTGCCCTGTGCATACCGCGCAAAATCAATCGAGCACCTCTTCAGTCAGCATGTCGTCGCGCGTGACGCGAAGAACTTCCTCGATCGTCGATACGCCCTCGAATACCTTCACCGTGCCGTCTTGCCGGAGCGTGTGCATGCCGCCGCGGATCGCCGCGCGCTTAATCGCGTTGGAATCCGCGTCGCGCAACGTCAATTCTTGAATTTCGGGGGTCATGACCAGCAACTCGAAGATGCCCAAGCGGCCATAGTAGCCCCGCTTCTGGCAGGCAGGACAGCCCTCGCCAAAGAAAACTTCCCGGCCCGCATAATCGTCGGGATTCACCCCCAATTCGCGCAGACTCTCGGGTTCGGGGATCAACGGCTTCTTGCACTTCTCGCAAATCTGCCGCACCAGGCGCTGGGCCAAGATGGCCAACGTAGACGACGTCACCAGAAACGGTTCGATACCCATATTCACGAGGCGCGTCACGGCGCCCGAACTGTCATTCGTATGCAGCGTCGAATAGACCAAGTGGCCTGTCAACGACGCGTGAACCGCCATCTCGGCCGTCTCATGGTCGCGGATTTCCCCGACCAGGATTACATCGGGATCCTGGCGCAATATGCTGCGGAGCGCGCTCGCGAAGGTGAGGCCAATCTTGGGCTTTACTTCAATCTGCCCCACGCCGGCCATCTGGTATTCCACCGGATCTTCCACCGTAATCACATTGATATCGGGCGACAGAACGCGCTGCAGCGCGGCGTACAGCGTGGTGGATTTGCCCGAGCCCGTTGGGCCCGTGACCAGGATTATCCCGTGCGAGCTCTTGATCAGCCGGTCCATGGATTCGTAATCGCGCCGCGCCATGTCGATGTGCTCAAGGTCGATGAGAAACGACCCCTTCTCAAGAATACGCATGACCACCCGCTCGCCATGCTGTGTGGGAATGACCGACACGCGAATGTCGATCTCCTTTCCGCCCAGCAGAATCTTGATGCGCCCATCCTGCGGGAGCCGATGTTCGGCGATGTTGAGGCGGGCCATGATCTTGATGCGCGAAACCACCGCAGCCTGTTGGGACTTCGGTACGTTAAATTTCTCGTAGAGCACCCCGTCAATGCGGTAGCGGACGATCACGTCCTTCTCAAAACATTCGACATGAATATCGGAAGCCCGCTCCTTGATAGCGCCGGAGATCATCAAGTTAATCAGCTTGATGATCGGCGCTTCGTTCGCAAGGTCCAACAAGTCGCGATCCACATCCTGATCGTCGAAGGAAATGACATCGTCATCGTTCTCGCTGGCGATGGTCTCTATCATGTCCGTGGCGCTTTCGCCCTGATTGTCGAAGTAGCTGTTGATGACTCCCTGTATGTCGGCTTCCCGGCACAGGACCGGAACCACATTGCCCCCGAGAAGAAGGCGCAGGTCGTCCAGGGGGAGCAGATTAATGGGATCGTGAATGGCGACGACATAGCCATCGCCATTTTGCTTGTAGGGCACCATCTGATATTCGCGGATAAAGCTCAACGGCGCCTTGGCCGTCAGCGAGGTGTCCAAGTCTCCCGAGATATCCTTCTCAAAGGGAATATCGAACTGCTCGCTCAGCGCTTCGAGCAGATGGTCTTCCTCGATGTATCCCAAGTCCAGAAGAATTTGGCCAACCCGCTTGGGGCGGAGCTTCTGAATCTCGAGGGCTTCCTCGATCTGCTCCTCATGTACGCAGCCCATCTCCAGGAAGATGCCGCATAATAATTGATCCTGTCCCACACTCATGGCTAATTTCCGATGCCGCCGCGGCCAAAACCACGCCGTACGCCCTTCGGGTTGTTGAAGCGTTTCGTGGGATTGTAATTATTGCGAATCTCGTGTTTCTTCCTGAGCTTCTTGAAGAACATTTCCTTCTCAAAAATAACGTCGACATTGCGATCATAGAACTCACC
>JAPYPO010000738.1 GCA_029937645.1 Candidatus Hydrogenedentota bacterium | reverse complement strand
GGCTATGTGACTTTTAGTGCGATTGCCCTGAGGCTCGCTTGCCGGCTTGTTTAGCCACAGAGGCCACAGAGCGCTCTGATGAATGTTCGGCCGTGGAAAAATATCGGGGACTACATGGAAAGTTACCGGACACTCTTGACGCGTTGAAGCCGGACTTTCTCATTTCAGTGTCGCAGTACGTGTTTGGCGTCGGGCTCTTGGCCTTGTCCTCAGCGCCCTTCTCTTTGCGCCTTAGCGTCTTTGCGTGAGCCGCGCATTGCAGGACTTTCTGCCTATTCTGGGATCGCGTCACGGAATGCGCGCCATTTGGTATAATGTCGGTAGGGATTCCCCGGTCCTTTTGGCAGGCTGGGTTTGTTCGGGAACGAGGTAGGTGATTTGTCGCTCCGTATTGATATTCATTTGCATACGAGCCGGTATTCGCGGTGTAGCAAGATGGACGCGTCGAAGCTGATTCCAGCGGCGCTTGCGGCCGGGTTGGATGGCGTGGTTATTACCGAGCATCACCACATTTGGGATCCGGCGGAATTGGACGCCCTTTGCAAAGAGGCCGGCGAGCCCAACTTTTTGCTGATGGCTGGTTTTGAATACACTTCGTCGCAGGGTGACATTCTGATATACGGCCTGCCCCGCGAACATGTGGAAGAGTTTGTGCCGGGTCAAGCGCCCGAGAAGGCTATCGCGAAGGCCAAGGAATTGGGCGCGGCGTGTGTCGCGGCCCATCCGACGCGTGACGGGATGAGTTTTGACGAACGGATTTTTGATATGCCGTTGGACGCGCTCGAAGTGCGTAGCGTTAATTTGAAGGATCACGAGCAGCGGCTCGCGGCGATTCTGGCAAAGAACGCCTCGATACCGCCGGTCACCTGCAGCGATGCGCATCGGCTTAAGGATGTGGGCGCATATGCGACCGAGTTTTTGGACCCGCTTACTTCAATGACGGATTTGAAGGACGCATTGGGAACTGGTAGATTTCGACCGGCTGGCGCCTTGGCATAAGGAACGATCAATTTTGGATTCTCCCGAAGAAGAAGCGGAAGGGCGCGTGCAGTCTCGATCCATTTCCGCTCAAGCCATTTCCGGTGCCGAGACCAACGCGTCAGCGCCTTCCTGCGAATTGTGTACATCCGGTGAGGGCCCCCCTCTTGATGCGAAAAATCACCGCCAGGAATTCAAGCGTGAGGTCGTAGATTTCGTCAAGCTGGTCGCGTGGTTTCTTATTATTTTTCTTGCGTTACGCACCTATGTCATCGAGGCCTACGAAGTCCAAGGCCCCTCTATGATTCCCACGCTGGAGACGAACGAACGCATCCTCGTTCTCAAGCTCCCCCACAAACTCAGCCAATTGAGCTTGTTCTCGGGTTTTGAAGCCATTTCGCCGGGCGATGTCATCGTATTCAACAGCCCCGACAACAAGGATAAGCGCTACGTGAAGCGGGTCATCGCCGTCGGACCCGCCGACGCGAAGGGAAAAACCGTTTCGGCGACGAGCGACGACGCCGAAGAAGTGGATGCGTCGACTCTAGTGAACGTGGAGTACGACCGGGGCGTCGTCTATGTAAATAACAAACGCATCGAGGAGGAGTACTTGTCGACCGAGGCCCGGCATACATCGGATAAACAAGATATTGATATCGGGCCTGGGCAACTGTATGTGCTTGGAGACAACCGACCGGTGAGCAAGGACAGCCGGAGCTTCGACGCTATCGAAGACGAAACGATTATAGGAAGGGCGGTCTTGCGGTTCTGGCCTCCCAGCAAGATCAGCC
>JAPYPO010000737.1 GCA_029937645.1 Candidatus Hydrogenedentota bacterium | reverse complement strand
AGTTAAACGATGCCGGCGGATCTCAAGATGACTCTTCCAAATGGGAAATCCGGGACCCAATGTTATGATGAGACTTCGCGGCTACGATTCTGCGCCCCTCAGGGCGACCCGTACGCTCCCGAAATTCTCTTTCCTACGTCCAGCAATATCCTCGTTTCTCTCCGATTCTCCGCCATACGATGTATGACGCCTAGCAGGAGCACTCTCTTGTTGGAAGTATTAACTCGGATTGCCAGGGAGGTCCCAAACACAAGACTACATCAATCGTCGTCTTCCGCGCTGGGCGCTATGTGGGGCGTGAGAAAGGCGGCAATGGGGCGATTAACCGGCGCAGGGCCATCGGGTGCATATTTGAAGAACTCCACGTGGCCGTCCAAATATAGAACGTTGCATCCGCCGGGAACATGATTGAACGACGTTATGTCCGTGGCAAAATTGTCGGCCATAACCCAGACATTCGATGCGCTTGTGGCCGTAGCCCCCGCGTTGTTGATATCGGTGATGAGAAAA
Source organism: Candidatus Hydrogenedentota bacterium (assembly GCA_029937645.1). Lineage (GTDB taxonomy): Bacteria > Hydrogenedentota > Hydrogenedentia > Hydrogenedentales > JAPYPO01. The sequence goes on along the minus strand of JAPYPO010000737.1, from coordinate 1,262 downwards.
CGCTCAACGCCATTGCGGAGCCGAAATACTGTGTCTCCTCCTCCGTTTCCGTGCGGTGCGGAGACGGGCGCGTCGTTGTCGGCGAAGTTCTCCAGGGTTATTTCCGCTTGAAATACTACGGCCGAAAACCACTCGAAGATCTGCGTGGGGATTGCTTCCGCGTCTACGTGAGGTGCGATTAGGGGGTCGTTCGCGTTGGCTCGGTCAAACACGTAGCCCATGTACCAATAGCTCGTATCGACCTCCATGAGGCCGTCATCCGGCTCCGAGCAAGGGATATGAATATCGACTTCTCGCGTCTCTTCATTGAGCCAGAACTTGTCGCGGGCCGAGGCGTCGGACGGGCAGGCAAGGATGGCGGGATCCGACAGGTATTCGGGATAGATCGCCCGCGCGTCGGGGCCGTAGGCGATAAGTATTCCCTCTCTATCGACGGGACGATCTTCTTCGTCGCACGCGATTAGTCCCACGTTTCCCGTTGAGACCATGGTGGGCCATTTGTTGCTGCTACTCTCGGATGCGTACATTTGAAAGACCAGGCCGAACTGTTTGAGGTTGTTCTGGCACGTGGATCTGCGGGCGGCTTCACGTGCACGGGATAGAGCGGGTAAGAGAATTGCGGCGAGGATGCCAATGATGGCGATTACGACAAGGAGTTCGACTAGGGTGAATCCGCTGTTTGGTATTGGTCTTTCAAGTAGAACGCCTTTTCTGGGGGCGGATACGCTCGCGCTCATGTAAGTCTTTGGCTCAAGAGAATGCCGCGGCGATGCGCTCCTCACAACGACCGGTGGGAGAGGATGTCTTTTCCACAATCTTCCGCGAAGCAGCAAAGCGAAGCGGTCCTGACGGATGTGACGACACGCGATTACTCTGAACTGTTTCATTTGGATGCTTCCTATTGAAAAGAGACGTTAGCAGGAAACGGAACGTCGGGGGTAGTACTATGATTCCCTGAGCGACAGGTATTTCTCTTTGTCGAGGCCGAGTAGGTGGAAACCGCATTCGAGATGTGTATCGTCCCATTCATCTACCGGGGGCGGGAATCGAACCCGGGCCTTTGGGTTATGAGCGGAAAAATCCTCACCCAGATCTTTCCAGCTCCCCCGCAAGCAACGCCTCGATAGCCGCCCTCACATGCCTCGGCAGCGCCCCCCAATTCTCGACCGCCTTCAGGACCACCTTGGGCGCATCCCCAGCTTTGACTCCCTCTGCGGATTCCGGACGAAAGCGATCGGTCATTCCGATTGAAAAAGATCACC
>JAPYPO010000141.1 GCA_029937645.1 Candidatus Hydrogenedentota bacterium | reverse complement strand
ATCCAGCAGAATATCGCGCTTTTTCGTGAGCGCGCGAAGCAATTTGTGCTCGTCTCCACCGATGCCGTCTACGATCCCCCGAACCGGCAGTTCCTACAGCCTGAGGATGCGGATTCCTGGGCGGGCTCGCACACGGAGTATGGCCAAAAGAAACGGCTGTGTGAGGAGGGGCTGATAAACGGCGACACAGGCGATATGAAGTGGACGATCCTCCGACCGGGTCATATCTACGGTCCCACATCGGAGCTGGGTTGCCTGCCCCCGCACCTACGGGATACGAAGCTCATCGAGAAGATACGGAACGGGGAGATGCTTCGGCTACCGGGCGGAGGCCATTTCCTACAGCAACCTATTAACGTTGACGAATTCGCCGACATCGTTATCAGTGTCGCGGGCAATAGCAATGCCCACAATACAGTCTTCAATACGGCCGGGCCGGATATTATCGAGTCGTGGCGGTACTATCAGATTGTCGCCGATCTATTGGGCGTCGAGTTGAACGTGGAAGATGTTCCCGTCGGCCAGTACCTTGCCGAGTGCCCTGAGATGGGGTATTTTATGTGTCACCGCATTTATGACCTCGCCCGCCTCAAAGCGAGCGGGCTAAGTGTGCCCTCGACGCCTATTGAGGATGGCCTGCGGCGGCATGTCGAGGGGCTGTTGGCGCGCGGAGAATAGATTCGCAAAACTCTTGAACGATGCCTCCACCGGTAAAGAACGGAGCCATGGACAAAGACGAGGCAAAACGCTTACTGGCCAAGGAACTGAAGGGTTGGCGACGACGAACCTATGCCGACCTTGTCTCCCTAGTCGATGGCGAGGCCGCCACAGGCGAACTCCTTGGCGAGGATGGCGTTTACTACCAATTTGAAATCCAAGTCTTCTGGGATGACAAGCCCGCCGAAGACATACAGGTTTTTGGCGCGATCGACGATGGCGGCATTCGGGCATTTTTCCCATTGACGGATGGCTTCATCATGGCGCCGGACGGGAGCTTCGTAGACGAAGATCCCGTCTGACATGCCGCTAGAGGGCAACTCGTTCGCAGGAGAATGTCTTTGCAAATTGATGTGATACAGGCTGAAGACAACGACATTGAAGGAGTTTCAGATATTCTCAATGAGGCAGCGAGATATCTCGACTCGATCGGGCAAACCTTGTGGCAATGCGATGAGCTATCCACGGATGCTATCGCTAATGATGTCCGCGCGGGCCTGTACTTTGTTGCTCGGTTGGGCGGTAAGACAGTCGGGACTCTGAGATTCCAGCTTGAAGACACGCTGTTCTGGCCGGACGTTCCTGCGGGCAGTTCTGCGTATCTTCATCGATTGGCTGTCGTACGAGAAGTGGCCGGTATGGGCGTATCGTCGCGGCTGCTAGATTGGGCCAAGGTTCGGACAAGGGACATCGGAAGAAAATTCCTGCGCTTGGACTGTGAATTGCGACCAAAGCTCTGCGCGATCTACGAGAAGAATGGCTTTCGAAAACACAGTGAACGGCAAGTCGGCCCTTATTGTGTCGCCCGATACGAGTGCGACGTTGAAAACGACGAATGACGGCAGTGCGCGCGCCGTCGAACTCTTAAAGGGCAGCTTGAACGATCCCGATAGCAACGTCCGCGAAGATGCGAAGTTTTTTGCTGGAAGAGATTGATTCGGACAACGACAAGATCCAAGAAATTGGTGTAGACTTACCGACGAACAGGCGGTAGAAGATTCTTCCGCGTAGGGAGATCGTGTGACTTGACCGCCTCAGAAAGAATCTCAAAAGGGGGTACTCTACATGTCTCGATGGTTGATCGCAGCAATAACTCTACTCGTCGTTGTCGTACTTTTTCCTTTTGTTGTCCGGTCGATGGGCGGGAAGGAGGACACGGGAGAGACGGTAACCTTCGCGGATTCCCCGCTTCACATGGCGGCGAAGAATCGGGGAATGGGTGTAATCGAAGAGGCGGTGAAATCCGGCGTCGACGTAAATGCCAAGGATGAGTTCGACAAGGCCCCGCTACATTACGCCGCCGAAAACGGGTATCTTGCGGCCGTGCGCTTTCTTCTGACGAAAGGCGTGGACCCCAATATTCTCAATGGCCAGGGTGAGACCCCGCATCAACTTGCGCTAAGAAACAATCACGAGGGTACGGCTGGCGCTCTCAAGGATGCGATGAACAGCGCGCCGGTCGCGCCGAAGCCTGAACCGTCTACTTCTCCTGCGTCTACGACCCCGGAGAAGAAAGTAACATTCGCAAGCTCTCCGCTCCACAAGGCGGCAAAGGAGGGCAACATGTCTAAGATCGAAGTAGCCCTAGGTTCGGGCGCAGACATCAATGCCCAAGACGAATGGGGCAAGACCGCTCTACACTATGCCGCTGAAAATGGCCATTCCGGGACTACGCAATCAATTCTGGCGAAAGGCGCCGACGCAAATATTCTTGATGCGAAAGGCAAAACAGCGCTCCAACTGGCCCTCGACAACGGGCACAGTCAGGCTGCCAACGCTCTGGCGAACGCAACGACCGTCGCGCCGCAAGCGCCAAAACGTCAGACGCTCAATCCATCACTCAAGTATCCTGATTTGCCGGGCTTCGAGCGCGCCATCGGTCAGCCGGGGGCCCTTGTGAAAAGCGACCACGTATGGCTGTTTGCCCCGAAGAGTCTGGAGAAACAAGCGAGGATCGTCCACCAGTATCTTGCGAATGCTTACGACGCGCTCTATGACATCGTTGGCGTACACACCAAATACACTATGGTCGTCTACAACTTTCCTAAGGGCCACACCGACGCCTTTGGCGGCACGAGCAATTGCACGATCTGGTACGACGATACGAACCTCCGACTGGATCAGCATAATGAGTGGACGCGCCACGGGGTTCCGCATGTGTCCGGCTACATCGAAGAGATGGCCCACAATTTTAACTACACCCAGTTTGGTTGGGAGATGGTTGGCTGGTCGATTGGGATAAAGGCGAGCCAGAAAGTTGCGGACAATCCCATATTCGCCCGTCAATTTCAGAAAACCCGAAAGGTGCAAGCGGATACATTCAAGCGCTATAAGGCTCTTGATGACACCTTTCCCAAGGATATCCCGCCGAATCAGGTGGACCGCATCCATGCCCAACTCCTTTGGCAATGCGAGCAGGAGTACGGCGAGGATTTCTGGCGAGACTTTTTTCGGGAAGCCAAGAAGAAGCGGGTAAAGCTGCTGCTAGGCAGCCGCGATGAACGCTACAAGATCACAATTGAATGCTTCGAGCGTCTCCCGGGACTGGACTTCAGGCGCTTGCTTCGCACACACAATATTTCTCGCACGACCGACGTGAAGTCTCTGAACCCGGAGGAACCCGGCTGGAATCGCAAGCTCTGGTGAGGCTCAACCGCCCATGGTAATCACGACTTTCCCGATGGCCACTGCCGAGCGTTACTGCACGGATGTAGGACATTGCGGAATGCCTACGGCAGCATGTTGAAGGCTTGCTGACGCGCTGAGGGTAGAATTGCAAGATTCTTGAGCAATGCCTTCACCGGTAAAGAACGGAGCCATGGACAAAAACGAGGCAAAATGTTTATTGGCCAAGGAACTGAAGGGTTGGCGACGACGAACCTATGCCGACCTTGTCTCCCTAGTTGATGGCGAGGCCACCACAGGCGAACTCCTTGGCGAGAGTGGCGCTCACTACCAATTTGAGATCCAAGTCTTCTGGGATGACAAACCCGCCGAAGACATACGGGTTTTTGGCTCGATCGACGATGGCGGCATTCGAGCATTTTTCCCATTGACGGATGGATTCATCATGTCACCGGATGGTAGTTTCGTCGACGAAGATCCCGTTGAACAGGCCGTTGAGCGACAGGGCGATGAGAGATGTATGATTATGAATCCATCGAAAAACCGGTGGATGTGGTTCGGTATCTCAGTCGGATTGTGTTCCTGTATCTCGTTTCACGGATTCTACTTTGATTACAGTGATCGGTGGCTACACCTGTGCGTCGCTTTGTTGTTTGCCAGTCTCACATTCCAGTTTCCCAAGGTGTCAAGCAGCCTTCTCTTGTCTTGGTTGGCATTAATTATATTGGCTTACACGTTTAATGATTTTTCGACATCTGCCAAACCATCCACAGGAACGGCACGTGACGAAGTCTTGCGAGAACTTGGAGAGCCCCACATTTCAGGCGACAACCTTGGCACCATAGCGCACAAGATGGACGGCTACGCACTTCCCAGTCCGCTGCGATTTCGGAAAGTAGAAGGGATCGATGTGTTTCTTACGGGCGATGGCGCTTTGTGGGTTTTCTATAGCGGGAATCGAGTCAACGGAGCGTTCTATGGTGGCACGTAGAGGATTGCTAAACTCTGCATTTGCCCGTCGGTAGCCGCACATGCTTACCGTTCGACTGTAGGTGTGGAATTGGCGTGGTGAAGATGACTTATCTCGTTCCCACGTTCCTCCGTCGAATCGACGGATTACCCTCCCATCGTAATCACAACTTTCCCGATGGCCTTGCGGTCGACGAGCATCCGCAACGCGTCCACGCTTTTCTCTAATGGAAACGTCGCGCATATGTGTGGTGTGAAGCGGCCCTCTTCGGCCCATTGTCTTAGGGTCTCGATATTTTCTCGGCCTTTGACGGGATCCCGTCGTCCGAATTCTCCGGCGCGGACGCCGACTACGGAGAAACCTTTGATTAAGGGCATGTTGGCGGGGACGTTCGGGATGCGCCCGCTGGTGAACCCTACGACCAGGAGCCGTCCGCCCCACGCGATGCAGCGGATCGATTCGTCGAACACGTCGCCGCCTACGGGATCGAAAATTACATCGGCGCCTTGGCCGCGTGTGTGCAATTTCACCTCTTCCCGAAAGCCGCGAAAACTTCCGTCGGGCATGCCATAACAGATGACGTGGTCGGCGCCCTTTTCTTTGACGACGGCGAGTTTCTTGCCGGAGCTGGCGGTCGCGATGACGGTCGCGCCGAGCAGTTTTCCAACTTCAACGGCGGCCAAACCAACGCCGCCGGCCGCGCCATGGACGAGGAGGGTCTCGCCGGGTTGCAGATTCGCGCGGCGGACTAAGGAGACGTAGGCCGTCAAATAGGCGGCGGGATAGGCGGCGGCCTGCGCATAATCGAAGCCCTTGGGAATGGATCGGACGATGTCGGCGGACGCGACGATCGACTCGGCGAAGCCGCCAAAGCCGGGACTAAGCATAACGGGGTCGCCGATGGTGTGGGTGGTTACGCCTTCTCCCACTTCTGCCACATCCCCTGCCACTTCTATACCGGGAGAAAAGGGAAGCGGAGGGATGCGCTGGTACTTCCCCTGGATCATCAGAATGTCCGGAAAGTTTACGGAACAGGCCCGAATCGCAACGCGCACCTCGCCGGGCCCGGGAGGTTTTAGGTCGAGGGTTTCGAGGCGAAGGGTGCCCACGTCTTCTGCCAAGGCATGACAGACCATCGCTTGGTACGTTGGAGTGCTCATGGCGAGATTTCCCTCGTTCCTACTTTTTCACCAGCGTCAGGCGTTCGCCTTTCGGCGCCCAAATTGCTCCCGGGAGGGCGAGCGTACTCGTGAGCCGGTAGGATTTCTGACTACTCCGCAGCTTGCGCTTTGATAAGGTTCAGCGCGCTGCCTGCCTTGAACCATTCTATCTGGCCCGCGTTGTAGGTGTGATTGACCTGGAAGCTGTCCGAGCTACCGTCGGCATGATTCAACACCACCGTGAGCGGCTTGTCCGGCGTGAATTCTTCCAGCCCGTTGATATCGATGGAGTCGTCTTCCTGCACCTTGTCGTAGTCGGCGGGGTCGACGAAGGTCAAGCCGAGCATGCCCTGCTTTTTCAGGTTTGTCTCGTGGATGCGCGCGAAACTTTTCACCAATACTACGCGCACGCCCAGGTGGCGCGGCTGCATGGCGGCATGTTCGCGGGAAGATCCTTCGCCGTAGTTGTCGTCGCCGACGACGACGGTGCCTATCCCGTTTGCCTTGTACGCGCGCTGCACTTCGGGAACTTCGCCGTAGTCGCCGGTCAATTGATTCTTGACGCTATTCGGCGTGTCGTTGAACGCGTTGATCGCTCCGATGAGCGTATTGTCGGCGATGTTGTCGAGATGGCCGCGGAAGCGTAACCACGGGCCTGCCATAGAAATATGGTCGGTCGTGCATTTGCCCTTTGCTTTGATCAGGAGTTTCAATCCCGTCAGGTCGGTGCCTTCCCAAGCCGCGAAACCGGCGAGCAGTTGCAGTCGTTTGGAATCGGGCGCGACCTTGATTTCGATACCGCTGCCGTCTTCGGCCGGCGCTTGATAGCCGGGGTCTTCGCAATCGAAACCCTGCGGCGGCAATTCGAGACCCTGCGGCGGATCCAGTTTTACCTGCTCTCCGTCCGCGTTCGTCAACGTCTCGGTCAATGGGTTGAAACCGAGATCGCCCGCGATGGCCAGCGCGGTCACGATGCTGGGCGACGTCACGAACGCATGAGTTTTGGGATTGCCGTCCGCGCGTTTGGCGAAATTGCGGTTGAAGGAATGGACGATCGTGTTTTTCTCCTGATCGTCGCCATCACGGTAACGCGCCCACTGGCCGATACACGGGCCACAGGCGTTCGCAAGCACGACGCCGCCAATGTCTTCAAACTCCTTAAGCACGCCGTCGCGCTCGACGGTATAGCGGACCTTCTCGGAACCGGGCGTGATCTTAAATTCCGATTTGGCCGTAAGTTTTTTCTCTTCGGCCTGTTTCGCGACGGAGGCCGCGCGGGTCATATCCTCATAAGAGGAGTTCGTGCATGATCCGATCAGGCCGACTTCGACCTCCAAAGGCCAGTCGTTCTTCTTCGCCTCTTCGCGCATCTGTGAAATGGGCGTTGCGCGGTCGGGCGTGAAGGGGCCGTTGATATAGGGCTCTAAGGTCGACAGGTCGATCTCGACGACTTGATCGTAGTACGCCGAAGGATTTTCGTAGACTTCCGGGTCCGGGCGAAGGTGTTCGCGCACCTTGGAGGCCGCCGCGGCGATATCCGCGCGGTCCGTCGACTCGAGATAGCGGATCATGGAGTCGTCAAACGCAAAGGTCGAGGTCGTGGCGCCGACTTCCGCGCCCATATTGCAGATGGTGCCCTTGCCGGTGCAGGAAATACTCTCGGCGCCATCGCCGAAGTACTCGACGATGCAATCGGTGCCGCCTTTTACCGTAAGGATGCCCGCGACTTTTAGGATGACGTCTTTCGCTTCGGCCCAGCCGTTGAGTTTTCCGGTGAGCTTAATGCCGATGACCTTCGGGAATTTCAGTTCCCAGGCCATCCCCGCCATCACGTCTACCGCGTCCGCCCCGCCGACGCCTACCGCAATCATGCCAAGGCCGCCCGCGTTCACCGTATGGGAATCGGTGCCGATCATCATGCCGCCGGGGAAGGCGTAATTTTCGAGGACCACTTGGTGGATGATCCCCGCGCCCGGCTTCCAGAAACCAATTCCGTATTTATTCGACACCGAGGCGAGAAAGTCGAAGACTTCTTTGTTGTTCGTGATGGATTCCGTCAGATCGGTATCCGCGCCGACGCGCGCCTGTATCAGGTGGTCGCAATGAACGGTCGAAGGCACCGCCGTCCTCTTCTTGCCCGCTTGCATAAATTGCATCAGCGCCATCTGCGCGGTGGCGTCTTGCATGGCCACGCGATCCGGCGCGAAGTCCACATAGGATCCACCCCGGGTATAGGCCGTGTACGGTGCCGCGTCGAAGAGATGGGCGTAGAGAATTTTTTCCGACAGCGTCAAGGGGCGTCCAACGAGTGCGCGGGCCGCTGACACCTTGTCCGCGAGGCCTGCGTAAACGCTTTCAATCATATCGATATCAAAAGCCATGGCTGTATAGTCCTTTTCGAAGAGTTATCTGAGGCCGAAGAAACGATCTGCGGAACCCGGGTGGGTCCTGGAAATACGGTACGCAGAGAGGAGATCAGTATACACTCGGAAGAGCTTAAATTCAACAGAGGCCAATAGCGACGGGCCTTTTATGGGGTTTGCGTCAGTAGACGAGGTGGTGGACGCGCCTCGTTGGTCTTTCCGTCAATCGGTAACAAAGGAGGCATGAAAGACTCTGGACGCATGGCGCGCCCTTCCCAATAATTGCGGAGATTTCCCTGCATGCTTGGATTTGGGTGAATTTAGGCCTTGCCGCAGTGCAGGAACGCCGCAGAATTTCCTGCGAAGTTTCAGATATAATATTCACAACTAATCTTGTATAATAAAGGTGTGGCGACCTTGCCGCCTTGAACTAGCTGCTAGGCCGGAGTCCTAGATGACTACGGTTATTGCCCCGCCGGTCGGTCGCCGTCTTGGCCCCGGCGGGGCTTTCTACTCTTCTCACAATGTTTTGGATACCCCATGTTTTTCAGGCAAAATTACCCCTAGCTATATTCCGTCGCTTGGCGGGACTAGCCAAGATCCAGGTTGACAAATACACCAATTTGGTGTATTTTAGGCAAAACAAGGCCCCGTCCGGACTCGAACCGGAAATTCACACTTTGCAAGAGTATGCGCCTTAGCCTTTTGGCTACGGGGCCGTAGACACTAACGCCTCTGTTTCCGCAGGGGCGTTTTTTATTAATCTTTCATAAAGATCCAGTTTTTTCTACCGCTTTTCCCCCCTCGTTTTCGTCGAAATCCTGGCGCACGGGACAGAGTTACGCTCATAGAATTGACATTTTTTGCTTGGCCGCCTCTTTCTTGGATCGTTTCGAGTAATTCTTCTGAAGATAACCCGCCGGGATGTTCAAGAAGGATTTGTCGAGCTATCACCTTGACCGGTTGCAGGCCCCTCGTTTCGTCGCTATCAAAGCGCGCTCGATTTTCTGCGACAGAAATCTCCAGTACAGATTTCGGACGAGAGGGGGTCCTATCAAGCAGTTTTTCAATCGCTTCGATGGCTTCGTCGATTTCAGTTTTCCTTTGATATAGCTCTGAAAGAGCCATTCTTAGGGTGTCATCTATAGCATTCATTACTATCTCCTCTCTCAAGCTAGGCGAATTATAGATCAAGCAGCTGGCGAAGTCAAGCTAGCCTAGCAGCTATTTTCTCATGCTTTAGTCCGGGGGCTAAATCGAACAGCTATCATCCGCGAAGTGCCGAAATGCTATAAACCCGGATTTCCCATTTGGAAGAGTCATCTTGAGATCCGCCGGCATCGAT
>JAPYPO010000140.1 GCA_029937645.1 Candidatus Hydrogenedentota bacterium | reverse complement strand
CTTCATGGCTACCTTCTACAATAATTTTATTTTCGGTAAACAAAATCAACTTTTTTAGTTTTTCGTCCTGACTAAATTTGAGAACATTTCCATCAACCACAATATCAAATTTATGTTTATTCCAAACATCATCATCATAATCAGATACTACTCGACCTAATGCCTTTTGGTATCTAGGATTTTGTTCTTTCATAATCTTATCATAAACAACAGTATCCCCAAACAACTTGGCTTTTTTGCTCATCATATATTGCTCACAACAACTATATGAAACGCCTTCGTCATCCACCATTTTTGATGGATACCATTGGCAAAATATTCCATCCCAGAAATAGATGTGTGTATCAGTTTCTCGTTCCCATAAGGGGTTCATTTAAACTCGCCTTCCACCATCAGTTCAGTTAAACAAGCCACCAAGTTCAATTCTTGATCGGCCGCAAACGCAGACTTGTATTGATAGTCTGCGAGAGTAATCACCGTCTGCGGAATTGCAGTCGGCTTGAGATAATCATATAGAGTGTCGTAAATCTTTCGGTAAATCTTCTGCGGATCATTGTCCACATTGAGCGCAACCCAGGCTCGCATATCCTTGAAGTTTTTATTCTTCAAGGCAGCCATCAATTCTTTGAGATTAATATCGGCAATCTGCGAAAGAACGCCCGTGTCAATTGTGCCGCTTGTCGAATAACGCTGAAGCTCATTCAAGACCCGACGGAAATCGGGAAAGTGCTTCATAATCAATTCAGCCACGACCTTCTTGTCATAAGAAATTTCTTCCTTGTCAAGAATGGCATTCACCCGAGTCATGAACTGAGAGGCTAGTTGAGCCTTGTCGCTATTGACGATTTTGAAATCGACAACCGAACATCGGGAATGAATCGGCTCAATGATACGATTCTTGTAATTGCAGGTGAAGATGAATCCACAGTTGCCTGCAAACTCTTCGATGAACCCACGCATAGCCGGCTGGGTGGACTGCGGATTGAGGTAATCTGCCTCATCCAGAATCACCATCTTACGAGAGTCGGTGAAACTGACAGTCGAGGCAAACTGCTTAATCTTGGTTCGCAGCACATCAATACCCGACTCTTCTGACCCATTGACTACAATGTAATCAGCTTCGGTCATGTCGCAAAGGGCTTTGGCTACAGTTGTCTTGCCGACACCTGGCCCACCCGAAAGCAAAAGATTCGGAATTTTGTCTTGTGTTGCAATTTCATTGAATGTGTTTTTTAGAAATGTCGGAAGAATACATTCATCAATCGTGTGAGGTCGATAGCGTTCGACCCACAGGAATTGCTCGTTCATTATATAGTAGTCCTATTGCGAAGCGGTATATTCAGAATCGTTCTGTTCGACGGCCACAAAGTATTCGGCCTTCTTTCCATCAAAGTGAGAAATTCCCTTTGCAGAAATGCGTACATGATAGTCATCCGGAATCAGCTTCAAGTTATCAATCTTCAACACCATCTTGAACGTGGCACCAGAAGGGGTTTCTCCATCTAGCTTTATCTTGAAATTGTTCGATGTGCTATTCTTAACATCGGTTGCAACGGCAACCAAATATTCCTCAGCATCGTCAGTCGTAATAACAAGATTGGGCAGACCAAGAATGTTTGCAGCCTTTTGCAATCTGTCCAGACTCTTCTGAGGCAAGTCAAATTCAATATCGCCGTCGCACTCCAGTCGCTTTTCGGGAACAGTTACAATAGTATTCGGGTCGCCATAAACATACGTGAGACGTGTTTCGCCCTCGACAATCTCGACTGCATTTTCACCAAAGGTAAGATCGGGCGAATCAAACAGACTCAGCGTTCCAAGAAACTGGCTCAGGTCATAGATACAGAATGGCGTATCAAAATTTTCCTTCACAGTTGCCAAACCCAACAAAGTCTTATTTTCGGAAATTGTCTTTAGACTATTCCCCGTCTTTACCTGAATGCCGTTGTTGATTGTCGCAAAGTTTTGCAACACAGCCAGGGTATTATTTGAAATTTTCATTACGAATTGTCCTCGTTATGTGTCTTCTGGTAATCTAGAACTTCGGCTTCTGCTTCTAGAATTGTTTCATGAAAACTCCCACCGACCTCTTCATCATCTTCGTCAAAGTATCTCACCATATATTTGCCGATTGTCGGAGAACCAAGAACAGCTTCCTCGTCAAACAAAATTTCAATTGTTGCCTTCATCATTACGAATTATTCCTTTGTGTCAGTTATAGTGCATTCGCTAAAGTGCATTAAGAGTATAGTATAGTGGATTGCCTTCAAAAGATCAAGTCTATTATGACCTTTTTTCTTACCAAATCGCGAAAGGTATTTCATTGCATTGGCTTGGCAAAAGGGCGCGGCAATGTCAATTGAGTGAAGCAAATCTTGAATCTGAAATTGATTCTTTCCAACATAATGTTCGCCATATGTGGATTCGATATACTCCTCAATTTCCTTGAGGGATTCTCGTTCGTTGTATTTCATTATTTTTTGCCTGATGCGGCCTTCTTCTTTTTAGTCTTTGACTTTTTTTCTTCCCTGCGTTTCACGGCTGCCTCGCGCCTGCGCGATGCTCTATCTTGTAGAGTGGCTGCATCGGCTCCTTGCCCTGGAACGCCCATCAAAGGCGGGGGTGGAGCAAGAATAGGAGCAGGAGGTTGTGTGATCTGCCCAGGGAATATAGGAGCGCCAGCCTTTGCAGGTGCGCTTCCCAACATACCTCCATGTGTTGCACCAGGCACTTGTGCAATTGCAGGAATATTTCCACTGAAGTTATATGAACCCATGTGCCCCATTTGCATCCACGGGCACATGAAAATCTTGAGACCGATGTTTCGCGACCACTGACAGAACATATAATCTTCTGAAAGATAACGATTATGGACAGGCTCAATTAACGTATCGAAATAAGCCATAATCTTGCGAGTGCCGTCGAAGTGTTCGGAACGATTATGATCGGGAGTATACTGAAACTCGGGATACTTTTCATCCCACTTTTCAAATACTCGGCGCTGGATCATCATGAATCCAGTTCCACCCTCTAGAACCTCGACCGGCTCGCCAATTGCAATTTGATTTGAGTCGCCTACGGGATTGAAAACAAAGTCGCCGACAATCTGCTCTAAGAATGCGGGGTCCTTGTCTGCCATTCCAGCCTTTACGGCTGCAACAATTCGTTCCCAGGCAATGCACTTCTTGGGATAAGGACCGCAGACAATATCGCGATCCGAGTCTGGATCTGCAATTGCAGCCAGAGCAAATACGTCATTGGGGTTAAAGTGAATATCGCTATCAATGAACATGAGATGAGTATAGTCACTTCTCAAAAATTCATCGACCAAATAGTTTCGCGCTCGGGTAACCAAACTTTCGTTGAACAAATAAAAGAACTTCATGTCCACGCCATACTTAACAGACATAGCCGAAAGATCAACACATGCTTTTGTATATAAACCTGAGCATTGACCACCATACATAGGGGTGGCAACAAAGATTTTGCGTTTCCGCAATTCTTCAATAGGCATTTCCATTTTCAATTCACATTCTCCTCAGATAAAATATTAATAACAACATACTATATAGTCTTGAGTAGCCTAGTTTTAATTAACCCAAATGAATTAACTTAAAATGGCAGATCCTCGATGTCATCATCACATAAGGGTTTATCAAAATCAAAATCTAAAGTTTCTTCTCTTACAATTTCAAGAGCCGCAATGCTGTCCATTCGGAAAGATCGCCAATCGGACTTTTCCATATCAAATACGGCAAGCACTTCACGCCCCTCGCTTGTGGCCTCTCGGCGAGTGATCTTATCAGAAAAATACTTTTTATGCTCAGGAACAAATTCGTCCTGGAGCGTACAATACATTTCCCGCAAATCTCCATTCTTCTTGGTGAATGTCACAAGAAGGATGTCTTCGGCGAGTAATATTTTTAAATAATCGCGTTGCTTGTCTGCATCCAAATCTTCATAATGCTCAGACACGCAGCTATTGCGATATTCAAGTTCCTTAAAATCTTCTTGACTCATCTTCATTTTTACTTATCCTTTTTATAGTGCGCCTGCTATAGACCGTATCATATTTTCCATAACCTTGATAATAACAAAGGCCCAAAGCAAACCCCCAACACAGAAGATGGCAATATAGGAATAGCGTTCAAATTTATTCATCATCACACCTTTGTGGCGTAGTTTTTTTCACACCTGGCTTTCCAATTATCAAGCGTGGCTTCAGGAACATCGTTCTTCCAACCTTCGCGACGGAAAACGGAATCAACCTCGACATTTGTAATCGGGGGATCCTCGCCATGCTCTTCTAAAATTTGTAGATCAATATTCGCTCTGGCGATAAATTCATACTGGTATACTTCTTCATCCGTCGGGTTATAATCACCCTCATGGCCACATGAAGTACACCGAACACTCACAAAAGACTTCGGACCTCTCTTTATCGGAGTGAATTCAAAACAGGCTGGATCACGATTGACGATTCCGTGCTGAGTTTGATTGCACCCGGAACAAATTATCTTATTTCCGATAATTTTATACCAAGCCTTTTGTTCTGCTATCTTTTTGTCCATAATTAATTACCTCAATCGGGATCGAGACTGTCGCCAATGACAGTTTCCAAATCCTTCTTTACCGAATCAATGGCTTGCTTCAAACGGATGCGCTCCATCCGCCTGGACTCCGTATCACCCAAAGTACGATAAAATTCATACAAGGGCGCCAAAATCTCTACTATCAGAGCATCTTTCATGCTTCTGTAACTCCTTGTTTTCAAAAGGTTTTTGCGCGGCGGAGGATGCCCTCTCCGGGCACTTCCTCCGTTGCGCGACACAATGCTCGCGAGGCTCAGGAAGCCTTCTTACGCGCCTCCAGGCGACGGCGTGTTGCCTCGCGGTCTCCTCGCGCGCGTGCAGCCCCCAGGGAGGCCGTCATCACCGCGAGCGTCTTGGCGTCCACGGTATTTAGGAGAAGGTCTATCAACTCACTATTATCCAACACCTGGAGTTCCATGCGCGCATTATTTTGGCGCCTCGCAATTTCCGCGTTACTCTTGATACTCATATTGTTATTTCTCACTTTTCTAATATAGGGAGTTTACATCACCCTGTTGTTAATGTCAATAGCTTCGCTAAGATTGGCGAACCTTGTAGATCAAATCCGAGATTTCCGTTGCTGCATCCGAGAGGAAGCTGTCCTTCTTTTCCTCTTCTGATAGTTCGCCGCAATGCTTCACATATTCCTCGTCTGCCCATTCAGGAGAGGGCAAACGACCTCCACCAGATGCAGCAACATCCCAAACACGATCCAGTATCTTTTGAATTTCAGGAATCATGTTATTACGCTATTGCCTTAAAGGGGGGAGCAGAGGATTGTCCTTGAAGTGATAGAGCCCAGTATGGGCACAATTGTTACAGGTCAGGTCGACCGTCAGATTTTTACTATCATGTCCGATGAATCGAGTCACCATGATTGCCGGAGCCCTTCCTAGAGGCTCAGCCTCTAGGAAACTTCCTAGAGGGTCATGAAATTTTGTGCCACAGGCTGAACACTTGACCTTGCCAGCCAAAGCATCCAGGATAATCCGTTGTGACTTGATATTGCGCGAAGTCGGGGCGAGGGGTTGGCGGGTGAAGACCTTGCCCGCCGATCTGCGCGCTTCTGAGATGCGGCGCCCGTAGTCCATCGCCCGCTTTGTCTGCGTCGACCGTCCGTCATTTTCCATCTCTGCTTCCAACTCCAAGTCATCCGGCGCGGCGCCGTATGTGTAATCATCATCACCAAGATGAAGTTCCCCGTTCTTAGCCGAAGCCCAGGCCTGAGCCTCGACTTCCCGATGAAATCTTTCGCCTATGTAGCGGGCATCACCTTTATCGAAAATCTCGAAACCGCCGGCTCCATCAGGGGTTATCTGGTATCGCCCAACCAGTCCCTGGTTCTTGAAAGCACACCAAGCCTTGGCTTCTTCCTGGGTTTTGAAATGTTTACCTTCGACAAGCTCATTGAAGACATTATCGAGAATGTCCCACATGTCATCACATCCGTCGTATATTATCGTAAATCGTTCTTCTTCGCCCATAATCTATCAGACTCCTATCGTGAACCAGATGGTCTGCCGGATCACAATGACCGCCAGCAGAACAAAATTAACATACGCAAGGGTGCGTTCCATGATTCCCATTTCTCTAGACCTCATACTTTCCCTTGCTGGTGAGTGGTGGGCGAGGGATGTTGTTCGGCATCACATCCGGACCCAACTTTGGGGGCAAGATCGTGATCTCCCCACCGCGCGCAAGAAACTCTTCCAGAGTCTCCTTCGGCCCGTCGAACGTCTTCTGCCGATTATCACCGGCCCTCTTTTTGGTTAGACTCTTGCTTTTTTTCTTATTGAATGACATAGTAATATGCTTCCTTTTGTTGGTAGTGCTGTTGCTAATAATCTCACGACGAGACTGCATGACTCGATCAGCCACGCGCAAAAGATCACGGAGTGCCTCGCCGCGCTCACTCTCGGATCGACCAATCCATTCTACTGCATCGGCCAAATGTTCAGGAACGTCTCCATTTTTTGAAATCATGATACCACAATTCCCTTGTGAATTTTTCCGTCCGTTTTGCACTCGAACGTAATAACATCTCGCCCCATGTAATCCGACTCAATGTTTTCCGAAATCACATCTTCCTTAGAATGAAAATCCTTGCATCCGTCGCAGAAGACCTTGAGAGGCATCATGTCCATTATTCTATCCTTCTGAGTCAGCAAAGTCACTGGGCTTCAACTGTGCGCCTCTCCGTTGCTCGGCCGAGGCGACCAGGTCAATAGGTCGAACCCAATAGAGCAAGTCCGTGGATTCATTACGCACCAAAACAGTGCAGTCTTTTCCTCCCCATCCCCCCACACACAATTCCGTAATGTCATCATCACCATCACTTTTCCCGAAGTATTGTGCAACGACACTCACCTCAAACAAGGGCGCGGACCAATGCTTATCTTTCCATATATACTTCTGCCCGATAACAAACACTTCATCTTTATCACTCATCATCATATTCCTCCTCTTCTTCTTCTTCTTCAGGCACACATATGTCCTGATGATTGTCCATGTCGGCATACTTCACATAACTCTGACATACTGCACACCAGCAAATGGGTTGTCTCATTTTATTTATCATCCTTCATCATCCGCAAATGTCCCATCCTCACAGCAGAGCGAGCATCGAAATACTTATGTTCGAGTTCTAGGATGCAGCCACCCTCACAACAGAGCGAACACTTCAAACAGATTTCACAGAGCCCATCCGGGTCCGTCTCGTTGCCGCCGCACTTTCGGCAATGGTCACACTCTTCGTCAATGGTGTGAACCGTGCCACGCCCTTTGCAATCAGGATGGCGCGTCGGGAACGGCGAAATTCCAGCCTTGCCAAGAGCCTCGTCAATGATGTGCATTGCTTCGCTTCCAGAGTCAACCAGATCGCGCACTTCCAAGAGTGCCTCTGCAAGGAAGCCGTTGTTATGAGCAGCCTTTTCTGTAATATCAAGAGCCATTTTCTATTTTACCGCCTTTGTCCATTTGTGGGGATGCATCACCATTCGCACCTTGTAGGTGTTCGTGCGATGCGCGCCATCGGGAGACCAGTCTTCCAACTGAGCTTCTTCAAGGTATTCATTAGCCTTCGTCTTTGAAGGGAACGGACCATGAAGAAAAACATTGCCATTTTGGCAACATATTTCTACCACATACTTTGCTTTTGCGGTTCCTTTTATTGTTTTTGTTGTTTTTGTCATCATATATTCACTCTCTTTCTTTTATGTTTTCTTTGTCATCTTTTCTGATGGGTAGTATTATCAGGGGTTCCGTAATAGCCGATATTGCAGCATTTCGCCGCTTGTGGAAGTCGTTATTATTGCTGCTGCTGTCTTCCTCTATTATTGCAGCCCGCAGTTCCGCCATTTCGCGCGCACGCGCTCGCTCGCGCAAGCCCGTGATAGGGCGGATGCTCGTTCCGAAAGGTACAATCTTAATTTTCATCATCATCGTCTAGATCGTTCGCGGTTCTAAGGGCAAAGAGACCAACAAGCATTGTGCCAATTGCTTTAATTGCAACGAGTTCAGGCGATCCACGACCAGCAGCAGCCAGAAAAATTTCGTCTGCACGACCAACTGAATACGTTCCTATTCCAAACGCAAAGAAGCCCATACCGTATAGAATTATTCTCATTAAATTTTGTGCCATGTTGTTATTTTACCTTTCCGTAATTTTCTTTAGCAAAAGAGTCACTTCGTCATATGCAAGGGGAGTCTCTGTAGTGTATTCGGCGCGCCGCGGCGCCTTCTTGAGTGTCTGGTCCCTGCTGTTTTCCAGCGCCCATTCGAGCAGCTCCTTTTCGCGGTCGTCAAAGCAATACTCCCAAGTGCCGCCAGCGCCGATGGGCCAACTGTCTCGCGCATACGGATTTGGGGAATTCTCTTTCAGAAATGCTTCAACATCTTCAGGCCCGCAATCAAACGTCAATTGTTCGGGATAGGGAAGACCGGTGACAACATCATTGTCTCCATGAATCATATCAAACTGCCCCAAGAAATTTTCGAGCAATTCGTAGTCATCATCTGAAATCAGAAAAAACGTCTTTCCGTCTTCGTCACCGCACAAGAAAAGATCCTGAAAATCAAGATCATTGAATGCATCATGCCATGCATCTAGATCGTCTTCGTGAATGTCACCATCATCCCACCGAAGCCCGAGGGCTTTGACATGGGGTTCAAACATCTGGTTGGCTATAATTAGTTTCATTATTTTACTTCCGTCCTTTCGATTTGGTAGGACCACTCGCTCCGATCGTCAAGGGACGAAATGCTAAAGGTTCCGTGCTCCTTCTCGATATAGGGGTCAGAAAAACACAGTTCAACCTCCAGCCCCTCCGCCGTTTTCTTGACAGCCGCCATCGCCTTGTAGAAGTCACTATATGCTCCCACAAGACCAGTGTCCCCATCATAACAAATCTCCAGTACAACAAATACTTCCGGAAATTTCATTTCTCTTCTCCCTTCCAATCCCAATCCACCCCGTCCGGTCCTTCGATTTCGATCCACTGCCTGAGTGAAAACTTCTCGTCTCCGACCAGCGTCTTGAGAATCAATCTAAATGCAGAGAATTGCCCTTCTGCATATCTTCGCGCAGCGTCATTATGGATGTTGTCCCAACTGCTAACTGGCTTGTGCGCGCGCTCGTACCAAAAATTTTCCAGTGCCT
>JAPYPO010000736.1 GCA_029937645.1 Candidatus Hydrogenedentota bacterium | reverse complement strand
GTGTAGCCCCACCGAAAAAGCGCCCGAAAAAGTCTCGTCCCGCGCCGGTGCTGACGAATCGAAAAAAGGGAAGTCGGCGGGGCGGTCGGACCGCGAAGATGTTCGTCAATTCCAAGGGGAATACGTTGTTGACGAACCGCCCCGAGCTGTACGCAGGGCGACCGGACTATGTCGAGGTCGATCTCGATTTTCACTCGATTCGGGTTCCGGTTCAGTTTCAAGACCTGGGCAAAGCGATCACCGAGGGAACGGCTGGAATCGACCGAATGGTCCGCTATTACGCAAACAAGAACGGCCTCGATCCCCTGTTGGTGTATGCCGTTATCAAGGTGGAAAGCAACGGGAAATCCCGTGCGCGGTCGAGCAAAGGCGCGAGTGGCCTGATGCAGCTGATGCCCGGAACCGCGGCCGACATGGGCGTAACCAACGTCTTCGATCCCGCCCAAAATATCGCCGGGGGCACACAATACCTGGCAAAGCTGCTGGGACTGTTCGACAATGATTTATCGTTGGCCCTCGCAGGCTACAACGCGGGACCGGGCAACGTTCAGAAATACAAGGGGATTCCCCCGTTTCGCGAAACGCGTAACTACGTCAAGAGCGTGCAGAACAATTACAACGCCTACTTGCGTGAGGGCGCGCCCTACGTCGGGCCTATAGGCATGAGCGCGCGCTAACCGCCCGTGGCAAAAATCGAACGCGGGCTGCGACCGGACGCGCTGCAAAGTCTTACTGCCCTCAATCTGCGGCGCGTTCCAACCCCAACCTCTCCCCCATTCCGCCCTATTCGCGTGTGCTACCATATTCTTTACTAGCCCGGTTATCTCACCGGGCTAAGATAATTTTACGGAAAAAATATGTTCCACTTTTATGAACGCGCGGCCCAATTCATTTCCAAGTCTCTCGCTTGGACCCTCCCATCCCAATTCGAGCAACTCTTGGATTCGGATTGGACCTCTGATCGATTCAGGATATATGCCTTCGGTACTCTCGGTGACGTCTACGAGCAGCGCGGATTTTTGGACAACGCTGAGACGTGTTACGAAAAACTCTACGCGCTTTGCGAGGAGTATCGAATGGAAGACGGGATGGCCCTTGGCTATGGCAACCTTGCTTCGGTCTACAAAGAGCGCGGGGATATGAAACAAGCCAAGGACTACTATGAGAAATCCTTGTCGCTGCACGAGAAATTGGGCAACACGGAAGATATTGCGTCGACCTGTGGCGGCATCGGTTACGTGTGCTACACCGCCGGAGACATGGATACGGCAAAGGAGTACTGCGACCGAGCTTTAGCGCTCTTTGAAAAACTCGGCGATAAAAAAATGATCGCCATGGTTTCCCGAAACCTTGGCGACGTTCACGAATCGAAGGGGGATCTAGATCAAGCGAAGCAGTGGTATGACCGTTGCGCGACACTTCTCAAGGGATCGAAGCACAAAGATATGTTGGCCGACACCTATTCCAGCATCGCAGCACTCCACAGTACCGAGGGCGATCTGGAACGCGCGGAGGCATTCTGGCGTAAGGCGCTCGAAATCAATACACGGCTGAAACGCAAGGAATCCATCGCACACAACTACAGCGCTATTGGATGCCTGTTCATGGTTCAGGGAGAGCTGGACAAAGCAGAGGAATTCCTACGGAAATCATTGGCGCTCAATAAGAACCTGCGCCACACAGAGGATGTCGCCAGCGACTATAACAATCTCGCCACCTTGTCCGTAAGGAATGAAGCCCGGATTTCCCATTTGGAAGAGTCATCTTGAGATCCGCCGGCATCGATTAA
>JAPYPO010000735.1 GCA_029937645.1 Candidatus Hydrogenedentota bacterium | reverse complement strand
GCGTGGTGCGCATGGCTGATGGCCACGAAGCGCCGCGCGAGGTGGTCCGGCATCCGGGCGCTGTCGGGATCGTCCCCTTTGACGGCACGGACGTTATCCTCGTACGTCAGTACCGGATTCCCGTCGAGGACTATGTGATCGAAATTCCCGCAGGAAAGATCGAGCCCGGCGACACGCCCGAACAACGCGCGTGCATCGAGCTAAAAGAAGAAACCGGCTTCACGGCGGGCCGCTGGGAATCGGCTGGCAGTTTCTTTCCGTCCGTAGGTATCCTCGACGAAGTAGTCCACCTGTTCTTGGCCTTCGACTTGGAGGCAGGTGAGCAGGCGCTGGAAGAAGACGAGGTCATCGAACTGCGCCGGATGTCGTTGGAGGACGTGCGCGAAGGCCTGGCATCAAGATTTTTTAACGACGCGAAAACGATTATCGGTTTGCAAGCGCTCATGGCACATATGAGGTGAATCCGAAGGCCTACGTGACAGGAAGGAACCCAGTCAAAATAAAGTCGCCAACATGGGAACGAAAGTCCCCCTTTGAACCTAAGAAGGGCCGAGAAGAGCTTTGAAAAAAATGATAGGATAAGACAGGATTGCGTGTTCTGGTAGATGAGGCACAATCCGGACACTACCGGGAAAGAATCAAGAACAAACCCTATTGCGATTGCGAATCGGAAGCCGCTACGCGGGAGATTAAGATAAGAACAAAACAGGCAGTAGGCCATGTTGCCTGAGAGAGAGCAGGTTCGATGATGAAACGCTGGTTAATTATCCTCACTGTATTTCTGTCCCTGGGCCTCCACGCAACGAGCCACGCGATGGAGCCGGTGGTGGAGTCGGTGTCGTATGTGGCCTCGGGCGATGAGCGCGTTATGACGGTGGCGGTGACCTTCACAATTTCCGACGCGGAAAACGATGCCTCCCATGTGGCCCTGATTGGCCATGACGCACTGTCGCGCCAACACTTCCCCATGGCGACCTTCGCTGAAGGGAAGATCTACGAGAAAACCTTCGCGCCGGGAACCCATACCGTCGTCTGGGAAACCAGCGCCGATGTCGAAGACCCTGAATTCTCCATGAGAGACTTTGTCGTCTACGTTCAAGTATCAGACACCGCCCGCATCGCGCCGGGGCAGTATCTGATCGTCGATGTGTCCGGCGGCACGACGGCGACCCAATACCCCGTCGAGTACAAGAACTGCGTGGACACGTCGAAGGATCTCTACAAGACCGACCGCATCCTCCTGCGCGAATTACCCGATGGCAGTTTTGCCGGGGTCTACGAGGTCACGCAACGCCAGTACGAGCTGGTCACGGGAGAAACCCCAAGCGAATATGGGGACAAGGCCATGGGGCCCGTCGAGCAGATCTCGTGGAATGACATTACCGGTTCCGGAAACTACGACACGGGATTCTTCAAGTTGTTGCGGGACAAGACGGGCCTGACGACCGTCGATCTACCCGACGATACCGCGTGGGAATATGCCTGCCGCGCCGGGGCGACGAACCATTTCAACGATTACACGCAAAACTACGGGAAGGGCGGGGTCTGGAACGAAACCGTCTCGGATTATACGCTCGACAACCTGGGCTGGTATTTCAACTACTTCCACCGAAACGCCTCCACGCGTATCGTGGGTGGGACGCAGCCCAACGCCTGGGGCCTTTTCGACATGCACGGAAACGTGTTCGAGTGGGTCACCTCAGCCTACGGGCAGGACCGGAGCATCCGGAGCGGCAGCTTTCTCGCCAGCGCCGCTGCCTGCCGCTCGGGAAGCCAGGGCAGCTTCAAGCC
>JAPYPO010000734.1 GCA_029937645.1 Candidatus Hydrogenedentota bacterium | reverse complement strand
CCTCGTTAATGTCAGACTTACTCAGGCCCGCGTCCGACAGCGCCTGTTCGCACGGCCCTACGGTGCGCGCCAGTAGCTCTTCCGTCAGTTGCTCGAGCTTCGCGCGGGACAGGGTATAGTTCAGGTGTTTCGGACCGGAGGCGTCGGCCGTGATAAAGGGCAGATTTACGTCGGTCTGTACACTGGTCGACAGTTCGCATTTGGCCTTCTCGGCGGATTCCTTGAGGCGCTGCAAGGCCATGGGGTCCGAGCGAAGATCGACGCCTTGTTCCTTCTTGAATTCGTCGGCCAACCAATCGATGATCCGTTGGTCAAAATCGTCGCCGCCGAGGTGCGTGTCGCCGCTCGTGCTCAGTACCTCGAAGCTGCCGTCGCCGATGGAGAGAATCGAGACGTCAAAGGTGCCGCCGCCCAAGTCAAACACCGCAACCTTTTCGTCGCGTTTCTTGTCCAGTCCGTAGGCGAGCGCGGCTGCCGTAGGCTCATTGATAATCCGCAAGACTTCCAGGCCCGCTATTTTGCCTGCGTCTTTCGTGGCTTGGCGCTGCGCGTCGTTGAAGTAGGCAGGTACGGTGATAACGGCCTGCTCGACCGAGTGGCCCAGGTAGGCCTCCGCGTCTTCTTTCAGCTTCGTCAGCACCATCGCGGAAATTTCCGGGGGACGGTAGGCCTTGCCGTGTGCGCTCACTTGGCAATCGCCCGAGGCCGATTCCGAAATGGTGTACGGGACCAGTTTCTCCTCTTCGCCCACTTCGGCACGGTTCCGGCCCATGAAGCGCTTGATCGAGAAGATGGTGTTTTCCGGATTGGTGACGGCCTGCCTCTTGGCTGACGCGCCTACCAACCGTTCGTTATCCTTCGTGAACGCAACAACGGACGGCGTAGTTCGGGTTCCTTCGTGGTTCGTGATTACAGTGGGTTCTCCGCCTTCGAGAACCGAGACGACCGAGTTGGTCGTGCCTAAGTCGATTCCGATTACTTTAGCCATGTCTATTCGCTCCTTTTGTGAGATTAATTTCGTGTAGATTCCGTAGCTCCGCGTGAATGGGGCGCGGTTTGCGCCAGTCCTGTGAGATACGGCGCTACTAGGTAATTGCAAGGGGTGTGCCAAGTGTGCTTTTGAAGAGAATTTACGAGGAAAGGAGAGGTAAGTGTCTTATATAACGAGGGTTGCGTAGATCAGGAACGCGCGTGGCTTGGCCGAGAATGTGTTTCAAAATTAAACAGGTCGATCGCAAAGCGTCGGAATCTGGAATAAGCGCCATGCTCAAAGAATTACCGAAAATCTTGGTGAAGGTAACGGGAATTTCTTCTCTGTGAGCTCTGTGCCCTCTGTGGCAAAAATAGGGTGACTCTTGCTACGCGAGCGCTTCTTGCACGAGGCGTCCAGTTTCGCCTGGGAAGTCCAACTTGAGTGCGGCGGCGTGGCCGCGCTCCGTCATTTTTTTCCAGGTTTTCCTGAGAATCCTGATCAACTTCGCGTCATCGACATCGTCGCGATCCGCGAAATCGGCGAGGTGAAACTCAAGAAATACGAGGGCGGCGGCGTCTTCCAGGGTCTGCATATCCGCGTCTGTGCGCAGCCCTTTTTTCAGGAGCAGATTCTTGACCGGCTCGATGATTTCCGAATCGTAACCCACCTCTTCCAGGATGGCGGCCGCTGTATTCGCGTGGAAGGCATAGAGCGCTGTCCGCCATTGGTGGTAACCCGCTTTCGTCATGGGATAGTCCGAGCGTGGAGATTCCCAGCGGCGGATGTGTTGGCTTCGCGCGGCGAGGCGGAGGGGCTCAGAAG
>JAPYPO010000733.1 GCA_029937645.1 Candidatus Hydrogenedentota bacterium | reverse complement strand
TGAATGGAGTGCCCGCCGCCGACTTGAAAGATTTCATGACCGCCCGTGGCTTCATCGCCCTGCAGGTTCATGGGACGAGCATCAAGGAACCGCACCACGTGCGCTGGCGGAATATTCGCCTGATCGATCTCGAGCGCGCCAACCCCGAAGCGCAGTCTGCGGCGGAGCAAAAGGTTGACGGCGCAAAGTAGGCTGGTCGATGAGACCAAGGGGACAGGGCAAACGCATCTAAATTTCCAGTAGACGCTTTAGAAAGTCTGGGTAGCTTGCTGTGGCGAGTCGTTTTTTTGCCATCTCACATCACATACTAGTCGAACACTCGAGCCAATCGCGCCCTGTTTAATCGATCTTGGTCGAGAGAATATCCACGATATTTCCGATGGAGAAAAGACGGGCTACTTCGCCGGGATTAAACTTGACGTCAAACTCCTCCTCCAGCTTGAGAAGGATTTGAAGAAAGTGAACGGAGTCCCAATCATTGACCGAATCCATATCCGATTCACGCGTTAATGTTGATGCGTCTAACGCCTCAAGAACTTGCCCAAATACTTTGACGACCCTGATTTCTACGTTCACTAAGTCTTGCATTTATGCCCTTCTGGCTATGGAGCCTGATTCTCGGGATGATTTCCAAAATACAATCCGTTCAACGGCGGAACGGCGGTCGGTTCGTCGAGAGATAGGTTATCACCCGCCCTGCGGATGGTCAAGAAACATTTCGGAAAGCGTCACGCACGTAGTCTGGCCATTGGTCGGGATCCACGCCGTGCGTGGCCAAAAACGCGAAGCAGAATCGTTCAAAACCGTAGCCGACGCAGCCCGAATACATCACATTTCCGCTGTCGAGCTGAATGTTGTAGCTCTCCGACATGTTGGTTTGGTGTAGATTAAACGAAGCCACCGCCAACCCATCACCGTCAGTCCCATTGAGCGGAACGGTCATCTCGTACTTGAGACGCTGCATATCCTGAAACGTCCTCTTTCCGAGGCTGATGTCTGTAAAGAAGGGGTCGGAAGCGTTGACAATCGAGCAGGGCAGATCGAAGCGATCCACGATGGATTTGGCCATCTCGAGCAGGCTTTCGCGGCAGTTCGTTACGAATTCGGAAGTTCCCATGAAAATGATTTCGCGCATCTTGAAGTTTTGCAGACGTTCCAAGCCGTTGAAATTTCGATACTCGTAGCGATGGCAACTGCCGAGCGCCGTAACCACTCTTCCCTCAGCGGGGATTGCCTGATCCGATTGGGCAGCAAAACAGTTGTAGCAAACGGCAGGCGCCAGCAATTGTGTCGAGGGCGACAGCGCCGAATGCTCGACCTCTATTGCCTCGTGGCTATCACCCGTTTTCGCATGTTGGCTAGCGAACTTCTCCAGGACGTCCACGTCTTCGCGCAGGTGATGGGCTAGAAGAATCTGATTGGGAAAGCTGGCAACGTATCCGCTCTTCACCAATGGACCAGCCGGAGTAAGCGCAGGATATTCCTCCTCCTCAGCGCCCAATTCTTTCGCCATCGCGAGGATTTCTTTATCCAGAACGCGCATGAGTTTTAGAAATAGACCTCGGTATGCAAACCCGCCTTCCATGAGCCGTACCACATGGCCCTCGCGAATGAGCGTATCCATGATCGCGCGAGCACTGCCGCCGTTGCGGGCTGAGGTCCTTTCAAAATAAACTATATTTTGCACGAAGCGATACGAGTCGGACACCTGCTTGATCGCTTCGACAAGACGAATCTCAATATGCGCTAGATCTGCGTCGCCCCTAAGCTGAGCTACAAGCTGCGTCCCCGCTGA
>JAPYPO010000732.1 GCA_029937645.1 Candidatus Hydrogenedentota bacterium | reverse complement strand
ATCGATGCCGGCGGATCTCAAGATGACTCTTCCAAATGGGAAATCCGGGTTCAGGACAGCGGCGCTGACCTGGTAAGCCTGACCGAGAAGATCGACACGACGACGGCGGCAGGCAAGATGGTCTTCCGTCTCCTGGCTGTTCTTTCAGAATTCGAGAGAGACCTCATATCGGAGCGCACCACGGCGGCGCTCGCCCATTTGCGAAACCAGGGTCGCCGAGTCAGCGGGCGAATTCCATTCGGATTCGACCTCGCCCAGGACGGCAAGACGCTTGTGGCGAATCCGGAGGAACAAGAGGCAATCCAAGAAATGGGGCGGCTACGCAACGACGGGCACACGCTGCGCGAGATTGCTAGGCGGCTTGACGCGCGAGGCACACTCTCCAAAACCGGCAAGCAATGGTCGCCGGAGGCTGTGCGGGTTGTTCTCCGACGTGACGCAGCACGAGCTTGATCAGCTGAATTAAGGGAGCACAGGCTTCGCGGGTAAAAAACATCTCGTACGGCGCGTAATTGCCCTCTCCCCGGAAGCGTTAACATCAAGACACAACCGACGCTTGCCACTTCCCAGACGGCGCATAGATGCGATATCCAGATTGCATGGAGAAGTGAGACAAGCGGGCGTGATGCCGTGATTATGCCCTACCAGCCCGTTTGTTGTTCCAGCGGTAGGCTAACGGTTTGCGGATGAGCGGCGCGAGGTACGAGCGGCCGATCGATCCGCTGGTTAGCCCTCGCAATGGCTTGGAGCTCACGCGCGGTGTACCTTGTATGTTTCCTACCTTGTCGCTTGGGATCACAGCGACTTGTTAGCACGGCGAATTTCTATTCGAACCTCTCTGATGCTACGTTGATACGGTCTTTTCCCGCCGTCTGTGTTATTCGTGCGCCAACTATTTGTTTGTTGACGGCTGGGAAAAGACATAATTTATTCTGTATGAGTTTCTCCATGGTACTTCGAACTCCCGAGACATCCTCATCACCCGCATTAGGGTTATACGACTTATAGCTTTCGACATACTGGTGCAGTGACTTGCTGCGTACCCCGACCGGACTGCAGGCTATGTTCCATGCACTGCACGCTGCATTTAGGCGATTCTGCTTCTCTTCAAGCGTCTCAGCCAATCTGATAAACTCACCTGCGAACTCCCAGATCATTTCGGATGTCTTTCGCGTCGACGCGGAAATACCCGTCCTGGATCTTTGTTTCCTGTTTTTTCTTTTCACACCAACTCCCACTCTGGAGATCTATCAACTCGTGTTCAGCCTAACGTCTCGCGCGTCAGCGGCGTGGTCCGCTGCATGCGCTGGTTAGGCTCCCAGCAGCAAGCTAAATGCTTAGAGTTCATTTTCCACAATTCTGGACGAGTTGTATGTCTTGTGCAACGTTACCAGCGCCGTTTTGAATCGACATCGCCTCGCTGGGTGGGCATGCTACCACTACGTTCTTGGTCCAACGGTCCGCGCATTAGTAGAAAACCCTCCTGCTAGACGTGTTCTTTATGAATCCTCCGGCGCGGAACTTCTCAAGAAAAACTGATGGGTCATCGACTTCCTCTTCTACTCTCACAACGCTTGTGACCAAGTGGAGAATTGCAAGTGGGATGCCCACTATCGTGATACATAGCAGCCAGAATGTAAATGAATTGCCGAGATACTCGTAGCGCACAATCTTTCCCATGCTCCTAATCCCTCCTTACACTGTTGTCCGATCCAATGCCAAACTCTTGTTTATATGGTTTCTTTATCCGAGATTACCCATATGGACCCGTCGGCGACCGGAGCCAATGAGATTGA
>JAPYPO010000139.1 GCA_029937645.1 Candidatus Hydrogenedentota bacterium | reverse complement strand
GGCCATCGAGACACCATCGCAGCACTGAGACGTAGTGAGGCGGCTTTTCTCGGCCCGGATGGGGAAAGATCGTCGCCGCTTGACGAAGGGTGACAATGCGTTCTGATTCGATGTCAATCATGATTTATCTCCAGTTGTGACTGCTTGATACTGGAGATAATTGTGGCGGGGTGAGATATGAAAAGTCAGCCTAAGAACGATCCAATTTCGATCCTTTTCGATCCCTTTCGATCTACTTTGATAATTTCAGATCCAGTTTGGACTAGGATCGCTTATCGTTGTCATCGACGACGCTTGTTTTTCGTTGAAGGTCCCGTCTGATCCGACCGAGGCCTTCCAACTCTACGAGAGACTCCACCACCTTATTACGAGACATGTACTTCTTAAATTTCTTGCCATTTGGGGCAACGCTGAGCTTGGCTGTGGCTTCCCGAATTTCCCCAATGGACAAGAATCTTCTGTTTCCAGAATGATCTTGCAGGCACTTCCATACCCGTTCTGTGTAGTTGCTGGACAAGGCCTGAGCTGTTGGCGTGATCCCTTCGGGTTCTGTTTTCGATGATTCTACCTGCTCGTTACCGCTACCCGGAGGTTTGTTGGCATTCTGATTTACGGTCTTGGCGGAGTGTAGACGGCGCATCAATTCCTGAGGAAGCTCATCGCCGCCGGCGGCAGCGAACCACTCACACACGGCTCGCCATTCCATTACTCTCTTGATTCTTGTTTCCTCGGGATCAAGGGCGGCGAGTAGCTCGTAGCCGGGCCTTTGATTCAGGCCCAGCCTGCTCTTTATCTTATCTTCGTCGATGGCATCCAGAATCTTCTTTTCTAAGATACCGACTTTACTCCTGTAAAACGCTGCACTTGCTACTTTGTAAAGTGAATTCGGATTATTATGTACTTCACGCCATTTCGCGGGTTCGTACCCAAGCAGCAGAAATGGTGCTTCCGACACCTTCCAGTTGTGCTTTGAATTGCACCAAATACTCCACCGGGCTGGTATCAGCGGAATCAGGTAGTCTTTTTTCTTCCACCTAAACTTTATAACAGCAAATCCCGGCTTGAGATTTGTAATACCTAGCTTGGGGTTGCCGGTTCTCTTCTTCGCCATCGTGCATCTCCGTACAAACGCCGTAAGGGGAAGTGCAAGAGGCAGGCGTGTACGGTCACGCTTTTCGGTCTGCATAACCTAGCCTCCGCGCAGTAAAGATTACCCGATTTTCTTGGCGATTTCTATGGACTCAACGAGGTCGCCCTCGGCGTAGATTTTCGTCGTGTTAATACAGGCTTGTCTGAGGTGGACCCGCCCCCCTTCGAGGCCATGCTCTTCTCTAGCCCTGGTGGCGGCGTTGTGCCTAAGCTGGTGCGGCGTCCATCGCTTCACCCCTGCCACATCGCATGCCCGCTTAATAGCCCTGCGATACGAATCGTTGGTGTACCGTTCACCAAGTTTTCGATCCGTTTTGGGATTGCCTGGCTTTTGGTCTGGCCGTCGATGGTTGGATGCTTGGGCATGACGCCCTTCTTCGGCATCGCGTGGGGAAAATAGATAGCTCTTCGATGAGCGGAGCATGAACTCGCGCAGTGCCTCCTGGCATTGTGGTCCAAAGGCAATCGGGCATTCCATGCCCCTGTACGCCAGTTTGTGGCTCACCGGCCTGCCAATCCAGACCTCGCCCGAGGTGTCGATGTCACATGGGCGTAACCCGAGCAATTCACCGCCGCGCGCGCCAGAATACAGTTGAACGGTGATGAGCGCATTGATCTGTCTGGAGAGGTATGGACGGACAGCTTCAATATCCGGCTCAGGGACGGGTTTCACCTTCGGAGTTTCCCTCGCGGCAGTGCGCCCCCGCTGTAAGCTCTCCACAGCCTTTAGGGCTTGATACACGTCCCCGGTGATCAGTTCCTGGCTGGCCGCATACTTGAACAGCCTTTTCGTCTGGGCGAGGTACGCGTTGCACGTTCGCCGTGTGAGCTTGCGCTTGATCCAGGTGTCGAGACAATCCTGGAGTTTGAGGGGGCCGAACTCGGGCACCTGCTCATACCCAAACATTTCCCGCAGTGTCTTGATGACTGCCCTCACCCAATCCATCGTCTGGGTCGGCTCTCCCTCGCTGTTCACGTACCGGCTGGAGGCGAACTTCAGGTAAAGCGCGCACAACTCCATGATCGTGATCTCCGGAGGCGCGGGCGGGATGGTGCCGTTGTTTTTCAGATATCGGGCAATAAGCGCATAATACTTTTGCTTCGACTCAGGCTTGTCGTAGTCGCCGAAGTAGACCTGTCGGCCATTCATTCGGGCGTACCCTTGCCCGGTCGCCTTGTGGAACAAATAGCCTGGAACGGCGGGCGTGCTGGGCGTAGACTTGCGGTGCTTGGGTTTTCTGTTGCGGGGCGTAGGCATTGGAGCGGTTCCTTTCGTGTTCAAAGGGTAGTCCTACCCTTTGACGTTCAGGATTCTGGCCGCTCCACGTTGCCGTGGGTATCGGGTTGTCACCCGATGGGCATTGACTGTTGTACATGGTCGGGGTGCCGAGATTCGAACTCGGGACCTCCTGCTCCCAAAGCAGGCGCGCTAACCGGGCTGCGCTACACCCCGACGAGGGGCGCGGATCGTACCACAGCGATCCCGGTGATGCCAAATCGCCGCGTACTTGCGTGGCGTTTCGATTCCGAAATACAATGTGTGCTTACGGTTTTTATTGGCCTCCCCTGTTTGGATTGGTTTTCCTCTTATTTCTCTTATGAATGTAATCACGGTTGAATTGGGCGCGCGCTCGTACCCTATCTATTTGGGCGAGGGTGTATTGCCGGAGCTGAAGCGTGTGCTTCAGGGCATGGGCGTGGGTGGGGCGGTGGCGATTGTCACTGATACCAATGTCGGCCCGCTGTATGCTGAGCAGACGGAGGCGTTGGTCCGCGAAGCCGGGCTTAAGCCGGTGACCTGTGTGATGGAGGCGGGTGAGGCGGGCAAACGGCTTGCGCAAATAGATTTTTTGTGCGGCGAGTTTCTTGCGGGCGGACTGGATCGGTCTAGCTGCGTTGTTGCGCTCGGGGGCGGTGTTGTGGGCGATGTCGCCGGATTCGCCGCCGCGAGCTTTATGCGCGGAATTCCTTTTGTGCAGATTCCGACGACCATCGTTGCGCAGGTGGATTCGAGTGTGGGCGGAAAGACTGCGGTGAATCATGCGTCGGGCAAGAACATCATCGGCGCGTTCCATCAGCCGTCGGCGGTCATCATCGACATGACGCTACTCGCGACGCTGCCTGATCGCGAGTTGAAGGCGGGTCTCGCGGAGGCGATCAAGCACGGCATCATCGCGGACGAGGGGTTGTTCGCGCATCTCGAATCGAATGCCCCCGCGATATTGAACAAGGATCTGGCGGCGCTGGAGCTTCCCATTCGGCGCTCTTGCGAAATCAAGGGAGCCGTGGTGGCCGCGGATGAGCGGGAGGGCGGGGTTCGCGCGAATTTGAACTACGGTCATACTTTTGGCCATGGAATTGAGGCGGCTACAGCGTATTCGCGATTTCTCCACGGAGAGGCTGTCGCGTTAGGCATGTGCGCTGCGGGCTTCTTATCCCTTGATTTAGGGCTTGTGGGGATCGATTTTCTTGAGCGGCAGCGGGCGTGTCTCGCGGCTTATGGCTTGCCGACCGCTTGGTCCGAGATTCCCGTTGATGCTACACTCGCGGCCATGAAGCATGATAAGAAGGTGCGCGCAGGCACAATGAAATTTGTCGTGGCCGACCGCATGGGCCATGTGGTTCACCGCACGGATGTAACGGAGGCGCAGGCGCGTGCGGCGCTTGAATCCCTTCGCACGGAAGGATAGTGAGTCTATGGCATTCGGCGGGGAAAGCGCGGAGAGCTATTACGACGAGGGTCTGACCGCGAGCATGAAGGGGGGACTTGCGCAGGCTGTGGAGAACTTCGAAAAGGCCATCCGCCTCGATAACACCTTCTCGGCCGCGTATCACCAACTGGGCAAGTGTTATGCGCGTATGGGAGAGAACGCCAAGGCGGTGGATCTTTTGCATCAGGTTGTCCGTAACCGCCCTCAGCAGACTGCGGCGCGATTGGATCTGGGTTTCGCGTGCCTCGCGTTGGGCAATATCCAGGACGCCCGGAATCAATTTCTACAAGTCCAAGGTCTTGAACCCGATAATGGACGCGCGCAGCTCGGCATCGCTCAGGCTTCGTTCCACGAAGGCGATTGGCCAAAGGCCTTGTCAGAGGCGGAAGCGGCGCTGCGGTTGGGTGGCTCGAATTTTCCTGTTCTCTATTTGCTCGGGCGGACCGCAAAACTGGCCGGCAATATAGAGATGTCGTATGGCACGTTGAATAGGGCGGATGCGCTGCTGGAGAAGACCCTGGAGGTGAGCGGCGACAAGCCGGAGAGCTATTTTTTGCGTGGCGAAGTCGCCTACGTTCGCGAGAAATACCCGGCTGCGCTGGAGCATTATAAGTCGGCGGAGAAGTATGCGGTGGAAAACCGGTCGTATTCGGCCTACGGCGAGAATTTTACCGGGAGCGACATTCTCGCGAAGCAGGGGCTGTGTCTCCAGCGCCTGGGCCAGGATGCGCTCGCGCGGGCGATGGGCGAGCGAATCGGCGCCCTAGACCCTGAGCATAAATTAGGAAAATCGTTGCGCGAGGCGTAACGCATCGGAGGCGGGGCCTTGACCGATATCAACCTGCAACTGGTTCGCGAATTTTTTGAGCTTAATCGGTTTCGGGTGCTGACCAACTGGAATCGCGAACTCGGCGGCGGGGGCCGTAGCGACCACGGAGCGCAGCTTTTCGTAGAAAATAGCGGGCCGGTTGCGGAGGGCGAACTGCATACGCTACTGCACCCTTCGGGCTTGTTGCGCATTCAGCGGGCGGTCGTCGAAATTCGGGCGTGGCACACGGACCGCTTTTTTGCGTCTACCATCGAGTCGAATCCGGTGGTAACCGAATTCGCCGAGCCGCCTTCCTTGGCCGCCGCGCAGGCTTTTTTCGGGACTCATGAGTTTGCGCACATTCTGGTGGTGAGTGAATTTCCGGTCTCGGCTCATCATCGCGCGGCTGCACTGGCCGCCGTCTCGAACACGGAGATCGACTGTGTGATAGAGTTTCCGAGCATCCTGCGCGATCTGATTAGCCGGGTATCGACTCAGGGCGGATACCCCGGTTCGCCGACGTTGCAACTGATTCAGACCCTGAAGCGCTACCGCCTCTTTCGCGATCAGCAGATGGAATTCGATTTCCCAATGGAACCGCCTGTGTCGGCCGATGGGGAAGCCATTTACAGGCCGGATGAGCAACAGGAAATGGACAGCGAGTGATGTGAAATGTCCGGTCTAGACATTCCGGACTACGGCCTTCCGAGTACGGTCCTCAACGCGCGCGCTGCTTCCGGCAGGGTGAATTCGAATACCAACTTCGATTCTTCCCAACGGCTGCCGCCTTCGAGTTTCAAATTATGGTGTTCGGCCAGCGCCTCTTGCCATGTTTCGAATGCGGCGTTCAGCCCCGTTTCAAGACTAATCACCGCAATGCGGCGTTCCTTTCCCTCTTGAATATCAAAGGACAGGTACAGGTGTAGTTGATCGTCTTCCGTTCGATCTACGTAAAAGTCCGCGCGCGTTACGAACACAAATGAAGTAATCGACACGTCTTTCATCTGCACATTAAGGTCGTACCCGAAGACTTGCATAAGCGAAGCCGCAGCCAAGTAGGCGCCGCCCCGCCGGTTGTCCCCCACAATTTCCAACAGATGGCCCCCCTCGGGCTTGAGGGGCGAAGGGACGCGCCCATGCGTCCACCAGCCATCGTAGAGCACCGCGTCCTTTGCGTTGATTTCCATGGGGTAGCTCACTTCCACCGTCAGCCGACCCCGTTCCTGCAGTTTCATCCCGTCGGGCGCCCACTGAAATTGGGGATAGAGCGCGGGTACGTTCGACTGGTTGAAGGCTTCCGCGAACACGGGGCCGAGTCGTTTCTCGTTTATAAATAAGCTGGCGAGGATGCTGGACGCGTCATGGTCGCTGGTAAGAATCAACGAGATTTCCCCAGGCATGAGGTAGTCAATCAGCCAGGGAGGCGCACTTTGTTTCGCTAACTCCTCCACCAAGCCGCCGGCGAAGGCGTTGGCGAGAACGGGATCAAGCACGGCGCGAAACGTGGGGTATGCGCTCGTCGCGTCCGTATGTGTCACCGTTGGGGCCGCGGTAAATACTGCGTACTTTCCGTTGATGTATGCGCCGATGCCCACGGCTGTCACAAGTAACAGCCCGAGGAGAATGAGCAAGACGATGAGGACTTTGCGGAAGGTTTTCATGAGCGGGTAATCTTAAAGAGCGGCGCGAGCCATGTCAACGACGTGGCAATCTTTTCAACAAAAGTCCACTTGCCAAAAGAGATTGCTTCGCTTTGCTGTTAAGGACAGAATCTTTTGGGTGGCACCTTCAAACTTGTTTGGAGGTGAGTGAGCCTCCGATAAGTCCCCACCTCCAAACAAGTTTGAAGGTGCCACCCGGTTCTCGCCTCTGTCCTAATGCCAATTTCCCGCGAAGCGGGTTCTGACTCGCAATGACAATTTAAGTCGGGTCTATTATGAACCAAACCACTAGAAGGAAGAGCGAAGTGCCTCGATAGGGCCGCGATTCGCTTCATAAAAAACGGTCGTAAATCGGAGGTAATAGAATACCGCGCCACCGAATATCCAAACGCCCAGTAGTATGAAGCCGACTTCGCGTGCCCAATATTTCGACAGGGGCTCGGCCCCGCGATCACGCGTCGTCATCTTTTTCAGCCCGATCCATACGGTTTGCCAAGAGCGCCACCTCTTGCGTGAGCGCGCGGTTATGCTCGGACAGGCGGGAAATGAGCACGGTAAACACGAGGACAATCCCGAGCAAGAACAAGAAGCCCATCACAAACAGGCCCGTCAGCAATTGAAACCGCACCAATATCGCAAACTTTACGAGCATCCCGGGAAAGATGCCCACGACCAGGCCAAAGACGGAGGTCGCCAGCCAGAAGAGCGCGTACCGCTCCTTGAGCATGTCGCGCCGAACCAGCTCGAGCACGAAGCCGAGCAAAATTACACTCAAGCCCAGTAGCGCAACTTGATGGCCCGTCTGAATGCCAATTTCCTGGAGCTCGTCCATTTGGAAATGCTCACTTATAGTGCTGGTGTTAACTGCTTTGGCGCTTTGAAGACCGGAGGAACGAGAGAAAATGCCCTCGGTAAGTCAGAAATTATCTGCCACCGGCGATGGCGGGCACGATGCTCAACTCGTCGCCGTCACTCAGTACGGTATCCTTGCCCTCTTTGAAGCGCACGTCTTCCTGATTCACGTAGACGTTGACGAAGCGGCGCAACTCGCCCGCGTCGTCCACGAGGCGCTCTTTCAGGCCGGGATGTTGGGCTTCCAGGCTGTCAAAGACTTCCGCGACATTTGCGCCGTTGACTTCAACGGATTCTTTCTCATTCGTGAGATTTCTTAAGGGGGTCGGGATGAGAACTTTTATGCCCATGCTGCTTCCTCTACTTTCTGGTTACTCGAATTTTTCAGTGAATCCATAAGCCCTACGACATCGGATAGCGTGGGCTGAATAGCGTCGTGAACATGGTACGTGCCCTCCAGCACCTCGCGCGTCTTCAAGCCGTTTCCGGTGATGCACAGTACCACGGAAGAATCCTTGCTCAATTTGCCCGATTCGACGAGGCGCTTCGTCGCCGATACGGTGACGCCGCCCGCGGTCTCGGCGAAGATACCTTCCGTTTCGCCCAACAGCTTGATGCCCGCGACCGTCTCGGCGTCCGTCGGATTTTCGCCATAACCTCCAGTCGATTCCATGACGTGGTATGCGTAGAAGCCATCGGCCGGGTTGCCGATAGCGAGGGATTTTACGATGGTATCCGGATTTTCGACGGGCTTGATGAGGTCGGAACCATTTTTTACCGCCGTCACGATAGGCGAGCAGTTTTCGGCTTGCGCGCCAAAGATACGGCACGGCGTATCTTCTACGAGGCCCAATTTTCGGAACTCGTTGAAGGCCTTGTGTATTTTTGTAATGAGCGAGCCACCGGCCATCGGCACGACGATATTATCCGGGATCCGCCAGCCCAACTGCTCGGCGATTTCGAAGGCCATGGTCTTGCTGCCTTCGGCGTAGTAGGGGCGGATGTTGACGTTGGCGAAGGCCCAATTGTATTTATCGGCCACCTCGCTGCACAGGCGGTTCACCTTGTCGTAGGTGCCGTCCACGGGAATGACGTTTGTGCCGTAGACGAGCGAGCCCAGGACTTTGCCCACCTCCAAGTCGCTCGGAATGAACACGAAGCTGGTGAGCCCGGCGGCGGCTGCGTTTGCCGCGACGGAGTTGGCCAGGTTACCTGTGCTTGCGCAGGCGACGACATCGAAGCCCATCTCGATCGAGCGCGACAGGGCGACGCTTACGACGCGGTCCTTAAACGATAGGGTAGGATAATTCACCGTGTCGTTTTTGAGCCATACCTCGCCGAGGCCCAAGGCTTTCGCTAAGCGGTCGGCCTTTATCAGCGGCGTATATCCGACTTGCTCGCCCACGGTTGGGGGCCGTCAAGCGGCAGTAGTTCCTTATAGCGCCACATGTTTGGTGCGCGATTGAGGAAGGTCTCGCGTGAGACATCCGCCTTAATTGCGTCGTAATCGTAGGCTACTTCCAATGGGCCGAAACAGAAGTCGCACACATAGCGCGCCTCTCCAGGATACTCGCGACCGCACTCCCTGCACTTGAGCCCACTAAAGTATTTAGATTTTGTTGTTGTCGCCATCGTCCCGTTCCCTTTCCACGCGCCCGCAAACGCCTACGCGCTCCCGGCATAAAAAAAGCCTCTCATCGCCCCCAATGCGGGGGAGATAAGAGGCGAAATAGCCTAAAGGTGCGATGGTGCGCGCCTATCCTTATCTTTCCCCACGCGCTCGTGAAACAGTCCACAAGCCGGGGCAGGATTTGGCACCTGACCTTCTCGTTTATGACGAGAAGCGGTTGCCGCGGCTTCAAAGGGCCTGTACCCTCCACCGCTCTTGATAAGATGTAAAACATCCTTGTATTCAATTGTAGCTGCGTACTTTAGCACAGGGATGAGTAGATGTCAATTCACCCCGCGCACGACTGTGAGACCTGAAATTCGCATATCGAGCGAACAAACTGGCTCTTCACGGAATTCCGGGATAGGCGCCTCGAATCGGCCTATTCTACGCTTGTTTACGGTAGTTTTCCCAAGAGCGATAAGGAAGTACCGTGCGCTGAAGGCGCATAACTCCTCAGCCC
>JAPYPO010000138.1 GCA_029937645.1 Candidatus Hydrogenedentota bacterium | reverse complement strand
ATGAATCAAGTCGATGAGACTTGCGGCCGCTGTGGCACCCTCGTCTCTTCGCCCTTCGGCATTTGCCAGCACGAATTCCAGCCTGAGCAGAGACTGGCAGGTTTCCAAGATACTCGCAAAGGTTGGGTCGCCCGACTTCAGCGGATCTTCTGGAATCAAGTCTCCAAATACGGGCACGAGCAGCCTGCCGTAATGTTCCGGGGGAAGGGCGAGGATTTCATGAATTTTGTCCAGGATGCTTACGTATTCGCTCAGCGCCTCCCGAGCGCGTCTCACATCTACTGGATCGATCTCATCGCTGGATTGCCGGACCATGGACAATGGCACGCGTATCGCGTCGTAGAATTCCACCGTCCTGGGATCAATAAATCCGTCATCCTTACGATAGACGATGGGAAACTGTACGTTGAGCGTACTGAGCATCCCGAGAGGGCTTGGCAATCCATGATGTGCGGCTTCCTGATTCGCTCGCCCCGCGGGATAGGAGAGCTCTTGCAACGTAGTCGGCCCGCCACGCTCACGAATCTCGGTGATTTTCGTGACTACCATCGCGTCGGTGACGGCGTTCGCGATGAGGATGAGGACGGGCGTGAGGATGACCAGAATCGACAGTATAAGGAGGGCGACTTTCTTCGCACGAGACATGGGCCGCTTGGGAACATACGCTTGAAGGATTTCAACCAGTTCCTTAGCCGACTGGAATCGATCATCAGGCGCTTTCGACATAGCCTTATTCGCGATGTCCGACAAGTACGCCGGGGCGTGGCGTTCAAGAGATTGAATGGGGCGGGGTGGGTCGTGAATCGTGCTATGGAGCACCTCTTGAGTTGTTTTTCCGGCGAACGGGGTGGTGCCGGTCAACAATTGATAAAGAACAATGCCGAGTGAGTAAACATCGGAGCGCTCGTCAACGCGTTGTAGGTTCCCGGAAGCTTGTTCGGGCGGCATGTACATCGGTGTGCCGAGGACATTGCCGGCCATGGTGCGGACTTCCTTGCCGGATATACCGGATGGCGACAGTATGGTTTCCTCTACCGAATTCACGTCGGCGGCGGGTGTGTTGAGGGCGGGCTCTTCAGGGGGATCGAGTGGCTCGGAATTCCGCAGTTCCTTGGCCAGTCCCCAATCGATCACCGTAGTTTCACCATAGTCGCCCAGAACGACGTTCGATGGTTTGATGTCGCGATGGATGATGCCCTTGCTGTGGCTGAACGCGATCGCCTGGCAGAGATCGACAAAATGGGGCAAGAGATTAAGCCGCTCTTCCAGAGATTCGGCCTCGCGTATCGCCTGATCGAGCGTTTTTCCCTCGATGAATTTCATGGTGTAATAGAAGCTGCCATCATCCCGGCCGGCGAGATCGTATACGGGTGCTATCGAGGGATGTTCGAGTGTGCCGGTGATTTGGGCCTCGCGCACAAACCGGGCTACGAATTCGGGCTGAGGCACCCGGCTTCCGCTGCCCTGGATATGGAGCTCCTTAAGAGCGACCTTCCGGTCCATGTGCTCATCCCGCACCAAGAGAACCCGTCCCATGCCACCACGACCCAATAAATTGAGTTCGGCGTAGCGGGTCGCCGGATCCTCCAGGAGTTCTACGGGAGTCTCGGGCGAGCCCGGTCGGGGTGAGGATGGCCGCATCTTTGCCGTCACCCCTTTACCGCCTATCCATTCAATAGACCCCCCGAAGGAATCGGAGATTTGCGCCTCTCCTCCGAATGCCTCAAGAGCATCCGCAGCGTTGCCACCGTACATACTGATGGCCTTATTCATCGCCGCCTCGATGACCTCACGATCTTCCTGGGCCAGGTTGAATTCATCCATCAGGCAATCTGGAAGGTCCTTCGAGGGATCGGCGACCCATCGCTCGGTTGCGTGGATGAGTCGATCTTTCGTGACACGGCGCATATCGAGCGCGAAGATTCCGAACAGCATGTTCTCTTCGTTACTCAGCACAATCCGAGGGTCTCCGGGTCAGTGAAAATCATACAGGAAGGTACACCTATTCGTGCTTCTCGCTATGGAGGATCTGTAAAGCCACCAAACGCGCGACGAGCACGGCGATGTAGAGTTGTCCCGTCAGGGCCTCAAGCGCAGCCAGCATGCGTGAGAGCGGCGCGGCCGGCGACACGTCGCCGTATCCAAGGGTCGTAAGGGTTACGAAGCTGTAGTACAGGGACAGCGAGGCGTTCTCTGTGCCAAACTCCATTTGGTTCGCTCCATCGGTTCCCAAACCTGATATCGAGAAGGCTCCTGGAATCGTCGAACCAACGAAGGAGTAGGCGATGGACCAGCCGACACCGAGCAGAAGGTAGACGCACAGGGCCGCCGCAATGGTCTCGGTGCTCACCCGCTTTGCTTGAAATACATCGCGCAGTGCTCGAATGACCGTAAGAGCAACAAAACCGGCAGCGCAGAATAGAGCCGCCAGATTCACAACCCGCAGATCGCTTATCGAATGCGCGATTTGAAAGATGACCGTTCCCATAGCGAAGAGAAGCGCGACATACCACCCTTTTTTCTTGACTTCGTCTACGAAGACCCCGGCAAGTAGCGTAAGCGAAAAGGCCAGGGTGTTGAGTAACGAGGCGGTCCTGGAACGCTCCCCGCCCCAGAGCATATGAATGAAGGGCCCGGAAATTAGCAGGATGATGAGCGCTATCAAGAGCGCCAAATAGCGGTGTCGAACTAGAACGGACAAAGCGTAATCTCTTTGAGGTAAGAAGAGAGGGAACAAATCCTGCATGACTGGTGCTTGGTAAGCACCGACTGGATTATATCATTATCTTGGAGTTTCTTAGAAAACACTGGATTCGAGTTTCGTCAATCGATATGATGGCATCGAATTCCGCATACCCTGTATCTATTCGGTTTGAGCGCCATGACGGGCGTGCGTGCTGCGCCTCGAATTGTGGACGCTAATATCTGGCTGTCAAGAGTATTGGAGGATAATTCAAATGAAATCCCCGACCAAGACCATGCGAAGAGGCCACGGTGTGCCGTTCTTGGCTGCCGCGCTAATCCTCCTCCAGTTCTTCACGGGCTGCGGGAATGAGCCCGAAGGGCCTGCCGAAGACCCGGTGCGCGCCGTGAAGCTGCTGACGCTCGCGAATCCCCTCGAAGCTCTTGGCCGCGAATTTCCGGGAAGAGTACAAGCGACGACAGCCGCCGATCTGGCGTTTCGCGTTTCCGGTCCTCTCGTCGAATTCCCTGTCGAGGCCGGACAAGCGGTTGAAGAAGGGGAGATTGTCGCTCGGATCGATGAACGGGATTTCAAGATCCGGCTCGAGCAGACCCAGGGTGCCCAGAATGAGGCTGAAGCACAGTTGCTCGCGATGAAAGAAGGGCGCCCCGAAGATATCGAAGTGCTCAAGGCGGCGCTTCGAGCGTCACAAGCGAAATCGAGTGAAGCCACTGAGCAGTATAAGCGGTTTAACCAGTTATTTGCGGAAGGCGTCGAGACGCAGGCGAGGGTAGACGTTCATGAAAAACGGCGAGACGTCGCCATTGCGGATGTGGAGGCTGCCAAACAGCGCCTCAGCGCGGTCGAGCAGGGCGCGCGAAAGGAAGATTTAGACGCCATGGCCGCGCGTATCGAGGGCCTTGTTGCGCAGCGTGACGCGGCGAGTGCCGCGCTGGCGGATGCGACGCTACGGGCGCCGTATTCTGGGGTAATCGCGCTGGTGTATGTGGAGAATCGCGAAAACGTCCAAGCGAATGAACCGATCGTAAGCCTTCAGGACTTATCCGCGATCGAGATCGAGATTCAGGTCTCCGAAACAGCGATGGCGAAGGCCTCCAGTGCAATGACGATCACGGAGTTGGCGGAAGCCCTCGTTATGGATGTCGAGTTTTCTGCTTTTCCTGACAAGCGGTTCAGCGCCGATCTCAAGAATTACGAGCTGCAAGCGGATCCGATCACCCAGACCTTCGCAATGACGCTCATCATCCAACCGCCGCCGCCCGGTATACAACCGGGTATGAATGCCACGGTTCACGCCACCGTGCGCGAGGGCGTTGTGGTAAAGGAGGGCATCCTGTTTGTCCCTGCGCACGCAGTGTTCTCCGACGCGTCCAACACGAGCCAAGTGTGGATGCTCGACCCGGATACGATGCAGGTTTCCTCTCATCCGGTGGAAGTGGGCATGCTTTCGGGAGGCAACGTCGAGATTCTGAGCGGCCTTTCTGCAGGCGATACCATCGCCACGTCCGCCGCCAACGCGCTACGAGAGGGCGATAAAGTTCGAGCCGCCCAACTCGGCGGAGCGAACTAAAGATGAATATTGCCGAGTTTGCCATCAAAAAG
This sequence comes from Candidatus Hydrogenedentota bacterium, assembly GCA_029937645.1. Taxonomy (GTDB): domain Bacteria; phylum Hydrogenedentota; class Hydrogenedentia; order Hydrogenedentales; genus JAPYPO01. The sequence goes on along the minus strand of JAPYPO010000138.1, from coordinate 5,009 downwards.
AAGACCATCACCCTCGTAGTCACCGTGGTCATGATTGTGGTAGGTATTAGTGCATTCAACAGCATGCCTCGTCTTGAGGATCCTGAATTCACGATCAAAGATGCGCTGGTTATCACCGCCTACCCGGGGGCTACTGCGGCGGAAGTAGAAGAAGAGGTGACGGAAGTCATCGAAAAGGCTGCGCAACAATTGGGCCAGCTCAAGCGCGTGGAGTCTCGTTCCGTCCGCGGCGTCTCGACGGTCACGGTTTCTATCAAGGATAAATATAAAAAGGACATCCTGCCTCAGGTCTGGGATGAGCTGCGCCGCAAGGTTAATGACGCGCAGAGCCAGTTGCCTCCCGGCGTCCAGCCTTCGGTAGTCGTTGACGACTACGGCGATGTGTTCGGTATTTACTACGGGATCACCGGGGACGGCTACTCCTACGCCGACCTCGAAGAAGTCGCTAAGCTGTTACAGCGTGAATTGCTCCTCGTGCCGGACGTAAAACGAATTGATTTCTTCGGCATTCAGCCCGAGGTGGTCTACATCGAATTGCTCCGCGAGAAATTTGTCCAGTTCGGTATCACCAAGGAAACGATATACGGCGCCCTCGCCGACAAGAATCTCGTCGCGAACGCTGGCCGTCTAAAAACAGGCGGCGAATACATCCCCATACAACCTACGGGCGGATTCGAGAGCGTAGAGGATTTTGCCGATGTGTTGATAAGCGCGCCCGGAGATGGGAATCTTGTTTTTCTCGGCGATATTGCCACCATACATCGCGGCTATGCCGAGCCGGCCAGTGACTACCTTCGAATCGATGGCGAAAACGCCGTAGGCCTGGCCATCTCCACGGCGGCGGGCGGCAACGTAGTCACCATGGGTGAAGCGCTAACCCTTCGCCTTGCCGAACTGAAAGAATCTGGAGAAATCCCGTTTGGCGTCGAACTGGACGCAATTTCCATGCAATCCGAAGCCGTAACCATCGCGATTCAGGGCTTCGTGATCAGCCTCCTCCAAGCGATCGCCATCGTCGTGGTCGTACTCGTTCTGTTCATGGGCCTTCGGTCTGGGCTCTTGATAGGATTTATCCTATTCATGACGATTTGTGCCTCCTTCGTCGTCATGCGCGCCCAAGGAATTGTCCTCGAACGGATATCGCTCGGGGCGCTCATCATCGCGCTCGGGATGCTGGTCGACAACGCCATAGTTGTAACCGATGGAATGCAGGTCAAGATCCAAGCCGGGGTGGACCGTCTGAAGGCCGCGAAGGATATCGTTGGCCAATCGATGACCCCGCTCCTTGGAGCGACCGTCATCGCGGTTCTGGCCTTTGCCTCCATCGGCACCTCGGACGATAATACCGGCGAATATTGCAGTTCTCTTTACCAAGTGGTTCTTATTTCCCTCATGATGAGTTGGGTTACGGCCGTCACGGTGACCCCGCTGTTGTGCTATATGTTCATCAAGCCCGCTACGAAGACGGAAGGCAACACGGACCCATACAGCGGCGCGCTCTTTCAAGGATACAGGCGCTTGTTGACCGTCTGCCTGAAGCGGCGCGTGGCGACGTGTGCGCTGATGGTCGCCATGCTGGCCCTTTCCCTATTCGGATTTACCCGGATTGAACAAAGCTTTTTCCCCAGCTCAACGCGTCCTCAGTTTATGGTCGACATCTGGTTGCAAGAAGGCACTCACATAGACGAGACCGTGGAGGAAGTGTCGAAGGTGGAAGGTTTTCTCATGGGCTTGGACGGCGTGACGGGGGTGTCCACGTTCGTGGGAAAAGGCGGGAATCGTTTCTTGTTGACCTATACCCCGGAGAAACAGTACCCAAGTTTTGCGCAGATGCTGGTTGATGTGGAGGACTACAAGACCATCGACGCCCTCATGGATTCGGTTCGCGAGGGGCTCGACTCGCTGGTGCCGCAGGCGCGGGTATTCCCACAGAAGTTTGTGCTTGGTCCCGCAAAGCCTGGGAAGATCCAGGCGAGGTTCAGTGGTCCCGACCCACAGACCTTGCGTGAACTCGCCCAGCAAGCGATAGATCTATACCACGCCGACGGGGATTTGACGAACATACATATCGACTGGCGCACGAAAGTGAAAGTCATGGAGCCCGTGCTCTCCGAGGCACCCGCGCGCGCGAACGGAGTGACTCGATCCGACCTCGCGCGCACCATGCAGGAAGCCTTCGAAGGCACGCGCGTTGGGGTCTACCGCGAAGGGGACACCTTGCTTCCCATAATCGCGCGGGCGCCCTTGGATGAGCGAGACGATGTTGGAAAGGCACGCGATCTATTCATCTGGAGTCCCGCTGCCGGACAGATGATTCCTATAATGCAGGTCGTCTCTGGCTTCCAAACCGTGTTCGAGGATCCGATTGTCAACCGTCGCAATAGACAGCGGACGATCATCGCGAAAGCAGACCCCGCGGTGGGCAACGCGAGCGTCATGTTCAAACGCGTCCGCCCGGGCATCGAGGCTATCGAGCTGCCCCCCGGTTATGCCATGGAGTGGGGAGGGGAATATGAGGATTCGGCTAACGCGCAAGCCGGGCTTGCCGCGACGATCCCCATGTTTATCGGTATTATGATCTTGGTGACGGTTTTTCTGTTCAATTCCATACGCCAGCCTTTAATCATTTGGCTGTGCGTTCCTCTTGCGATCGTAGGCGTGACCGCCGGATTGCTCGTGACCGGGCAGCCCTTTGGTTTCATGCCCCTGCTCGGCCTTCTCAGCCTGATCGGAATGCTGATCAAGAATGCGATTGTTCTCATCGATCAGATTAACTTTGAATCGGGCGAAGGCAAAGACACCTATACGGCCATCATGGATTCTGGGGTGAGCCGGTTGCGTCCGGTGATGATGGCGGCATCAACGACGGTATTGGGGATGATCCCTCTCGTCGCCGACGCTTTTTTCGTCTCCATGGCGATCACAATCATGTTCGGACTCGCCTTCGCATCTGTACTCACGCTCATCCTGGTCCCCGTGCTCTACGCGATGTTCTACAAAGCGGTAGGCTGAGAAATTAAAATACGGAGTCATTCGAGCGCCATTAGGCAGCCACAAAGAGCTTTGACAGGATTACAGGATGTACAACCCAAAAGATTCTGCCCCTAACACGTCACGCTGAGCGTCCGGGAAGAGCTTCTGTCCCGAAGGGGCAGCGGCATGTAGCCGGGGGATGAGCAAAGCGATTCCCCCGGTCAAAGCCCCTCCAGATAAACTTCCTCGAAGAGGATACGGCGACTATCGCCCAACCGGTGGGTGGACTTATTCTCAGTTCGCCTTGAGGGCCTCATCGATAACGTGGGTCTTCGGCAAGGCAACGATGTCCGCGCTAAGATCTCCTCCTCCGCCCCCCCTGTTTGATTTACCACAGTGTTTCTGATTAACTCAACGGTATTCATTGATACGAGTCGTAACGAGATCAACGCGAACTCGTGTTTGCACACGTCCGTTTTGGCGCTACGACGGCGCATAATGGGCCTGTAGTCCTCATGGGCAAGGCCATATCGAAACGAAAATACACGGAGATTCAAGACATGAAATACGTACTACCGCTGATTTTGGCGATGACCGCTGCGTCCGTATCTGCCGCCGACTGGCCTCGGTTTCACGGACCCAACAGCGATAATGTCTCACCCGACACGGGGTTGCTGAAAACGTGGCCCGAAGGCGGACCTTCTCGAATTTGGGAAGCGTCCGGAATTGGCGAAGGCTACTCCTCCCCTATCATCGCCGGCGAGACGATCTACACGTCCGGAGCTGCCGAAGGGAATTGCGTCATTACGGCGCTCAACATGGAGGGGAAGATCGTCTGGCAACAACAAAACGGCACAGCGTGGGAGGGAAGCTATCCGGGAACCCGCTCTACTCCGACGATTGTTGACGGCCTGCTCTACCACTTAAGCGGAAACGGAAATCTCATTTGTCTTTCAGCGGAAAGCGGTGAAAAGGTATGGACCGTCAACATTCTGGAGAAGTTCGAAGGCCGCAATATCAGGTGGGGATTATCGGAGTCGCTACTCGTTATCGGCGATAAAGTGATTTGTTCACCGGGTGGCGAAAACATTGGCATGGTGGCGCTCCATAAAATGACGGGCGAAGTCATCTGGAAAAGCGCGGGATCGAAAGACGGGCCGGGTTATGCTTCTCCGATCCTCGTCGACCACCAGGGGCTCCAACAGATTGTCATGCCCATGTCGGAATCAATCGTTGGCGTTCGCGCCTCCGACGGCGAACTGCTGTGGCGATATCCGCATAAGGTTTATACCGACCAAAACATCACAACGCCTCTGTTCCAAGACGGTTTTGTGATCATATCCGCATGTGGCAGGCAAGGCACAACTTCGTTGCAGCTCCAGGTGTCCGGCGACCAATGCTCTGTGGAACAGCATTGGCTGAACGAGACCTTAGATGACAAGCAAGGCGGCATCATTCTGCTAGACGGGCGACTGTACGGATACGCGGAGTCTCAGAACAGGGGGGAACCCTGGATGTGCATTGATTTCGTGACAGGAGAGACAATCTTCCAGTCGGCCCCTATCGACTCCGGGTACAAGTACAAAAATGGTTCTCTTACCTACGCCGACGGAATGTTTTATCTCTACAGCGACCGTGGGGCGATGGCCCTGGCGAAACCTGGAAATTCAGGGTTTGAACTCGCCGGAATGCTGGAGATCGAGGATTTCGGAAAAAACCCCACATGGGCCCATCCCGTCGTATTCGGCGGAAAACTATACCTCCGGTATGGTGACAGACTGGCTATCTACAATGTGGCCAAAGAGAGCAACTAAGAATCAGGGACATTTGCGATGACAGGTGGAGTTGAAACGCCGCCGATTGAGGGACTCGAAGGTTGGCTCGCGGAAATCGAGGACAAGGGTTATGTCGTTATTCCCGATTTCATCTCGGCGGAGGAAGTCGCCAAAATCCATCACGCCTTTGACACCGAAGTCCGCGTAATGCCCCTGCTCGCGCCGTACCTCGGCAATGAGACCGGACAGTCGGTTCGCGGC
>JAPYPO010000731.1 GCA_029937645.1 Candidatus Hydrogenedentota bacterium | reverse complement strand
CGCTAAGTATTCGTCGGAACTCAGCGCGCCGATGAGGTGGGAAATGGCGGACGTACCCGCTTCTACCAGTGCAGCCACCGCCGCTTCCCTCACATCGGTTTTCGGACTCCCCAGTTGCTCGGCCCATCGTGCGAGCTGCCAATCACTTGTTGATGGAAGTTCTTGCGCCGTACGCGACGGGGACACGAGAATAAGAAGGACGGCGAGCGCGGCCATCGGCCTGAATCTTGAGGCGAGACGGTGCCGTTTTGGAAGAGTGGCCTTATCCGCCACCGCAGACGACGACAGGGGGACTATTCGGGCTAGCGATTGTGTGTACGCTCTACACATGATCTGCGAGGTATCCCCTTTGTCGACGTCTGCGACGCAAGTTTCTCAACCCGCCTGGGCGAATACGGCCCTGTAATTAAAACTGCCCGTCGCGAATTGTGCGGCGCGCGAGTTGTGTCATGTGGACTTCGTCGGGGCCATCGGCGATGCGGCAATAGCGCGCGGCCATGTAGATCCGGCTAATGGGCGTATCCTGGGTAATGCCCATTCCGCCGTGGGCCTGGAGCGCCCGGTCGGCCACGTTCTGACACATCTGCGGCGCGACGATCTTCACCATGGAGATGTAATCCCGCGCCCCGCCCGGTCCGTGTTTGTCCATCTTATCTGCGGCGGAGAGGACCAACAGGCGACATTGCTCGATTTCGCAGCGGGAGCGGGCGATGTCGTGCTGGATGCTTGATTTGGCGGAGAGTTTTTCCCCGAAGGCTACCCGCTCCTCGACGCGTTTACACATGAGGTCGAGACAGCGTGTCGCCATGCCAACGAACATCATGGCGTATTGAAAGCGGCCCGGTCCGAGACGTCCTTGGGCGATTTCGAAGCCTCGGCCTTCGCCGAGCACGAGGTTTTCCTTGGGCACTCGGACATCCTCGTAGAGAACTTGCGCGTGTCCACCCGGAGAATGAAAACCGCCGAAGGCTCTTATAGGCCGTTCCAGTGTGACGCCTGGGGTATCTTTGGGAACGAGAATCGTGGAAAACTGCTGGTGCTTCGGCGCCGTTGGGTCGGTTTTTCCCATGACAACGAGCAACTTGCAGAGGGGGTTGTAGCCGTTCGAGGTGAACCACTTTCGGCCATTGATCACGTAGTGATCGCCGTCCGCTATGATAGTCGTTTCCAGGTTCGTGGCGTCCGACGAGGCGACGGCGGGTTCGGTCATAGAAAACGCGGATCGGATTTCGCCGGCCATAAGCGGCACGAGCCATTTTTCCTGTTGCTCCGGCGTACCGAATCGGGCAAGCACTTCCATGTTGCCGCGGTCGGGCGCGCTGCAGTTGAACACTTCCTGTGCCCAGGGTATCCGCGCCATCCGTTCCATGAGCGGCGCGAATTCAAGGTTGGATAGGCCGTAGCTCAAGTCGCCGTAGCTCTTCGGCAAGAACCAATTCCAAATTCCGGCTTCCTTGGCCTTTTCCTTGAGTCCGGCGAACCACGGCGGATACTGCCAAAGGTTCTTGGGATCCTCGACAAACTCCCAATGCTCAAGCTCCTTTGGGAAAACGTGTTCGTCCATAAAATCGTCCACACGTTTTCTCAGATCACGCACTTTGTCGCTGAGTTCGAAATCCACGGGTCTTCTCCTTTATTGGTCCTTGCGCTGGGTACAGGATGTTGGCTGTACTTGATCAGATCTTAGATTGTAGGTGATTTTTCCGGTTGAACTCCACTCGCGTAGGAGGTCCGCAGGGCCGACATTTTTCCGGTTGAACTCCACTCGCGTAGGAGGTCCGCAGGGCCGACACGGGCCG
>JAPYPO010000137.1 GCA_029937645.1 Candidatus Hydrogenedentota bacterium | reverse complement strand
CCTCAGGCCGTGTCAACCCCATCGCCTGCCCGAGGCGAATCCATTTCTCGATGCCGCCCGGTTCATCGGCGGTGCCGTCGTGATCGATGATACGGTGAATCCACTCCTGGCGTACTTCCCGATCCGGGCACTTGGCGAGGATGAGCGAGTCTTTGACTGGAATGTTGATTTGGTAGTAGAGGCGGTTGACCACCCAGACCTGAAGCTGCTCCTTCGTCAAGTTTCCGTCGTTCATCAGCTTGTGGAAGGGATGTTTGTCGTGATACTTCGCGGCGCCAATAGCGCGTAGCTGGGCCTCTAATTCTTGCGGGCTTAGTGGTTCCATGAGTTCGTTTCCTCGATGCGTACTGCGGTTAAATGTCGAATGCGTCACCGTCGGTGGCGACCCGAACTCCCGTTTCCCGCACAGCACGAAACTCGTCACTGCGAGTATCCAAAATAGGATTCGTATTGTTGATGTGCAAATAAATCCGCTCGGGAATGTCCAAACCGGCAAGCCACTGAAGGCTGCCGTCATTCCCGCTGACCGCGATATGGCCCATATCCAATCCAGTCCGCTGACTGAGGCCCAGCGTGATCATCTCCTCATTAGACCACAATGTACCGTCCATGAAAAAGAGTTGGGCGCCCTCGACCGCCTGGCGTAGCGCGGGCGTGATCGCTTCGACACCGGGCGCGTAGACCATTTTGCCGCCGGTCGCTGTGTCTTCAACGATCAGGCCGACAACCGATCCCTCTGCGCTCCCTGTGTGCGCTTTCGCGAAGAGTGGGGGATGGGTGTCCAGATCAAAGGCTGTGACCCGGAGCGTGCTGGCCTTTCCTTTTCCGGATACGAGAGCCGTTGGCTCGCCCAGGCTCAATTCCTCCCACTCACGCGGCACAAAGGCCGACACGATGGGTTCGATGGGGAAGTAGTCGTTCAACCAGCGGCGCACCAGCGGCGTGCTGTAAATTCGGAAATTCGCGTTCTCACGCAGCAGCAGCAAACCCGTCGTATGATCGATTTCTGCGTCGGTGAGTACGCAGCCGGCAATCCCGGTGCCGCGCGGCTCATTTCCAGGAGGGGTAAGCTCCGAACAGTCTTGAATTTGCTGCCGGATGTCTGGCGACACATTGAGGAGATACCAGTCGTCGCCATCGGAGGAGACCGCCACGGAAGACTGGGTGCGCGGCTCGATGCCGGGCGCGCCGTTCCGCAGCGAAATGCAGTTAGGGCAGCGACAGTTCCACTGCGGAGATCCGCCGCCTGCCGCTGCCCCAAGAACTTTTATTTTCACGCGAGCGTTCGAACTGCGAGCAACACGTTACTTATTGACGGTGCCTTCGGTACCGACATTCGCGTAATTCGTGACTTCCATGGCCAAAGGAACTTCTTTTACTTCCGGCTTTGTCCAACCCATAATGCGAATTCTCCTTGCGTATTGGTATCTACGGTCATGCTCGATTACACCGGGAGCGCTGCACAGATATTCCCGCGCTCTCAAGATAGTTCTAGAGAATAGCACTACGGATTGCCTAGATCAAGCCGCCGATTTGAAGATTCTCGGTGGCTCCAGAAGCTTGCACAGGGGCTGGGAGGGCCCTATTATCCTTCTTGAGAATGACGCGAAAATCCGCAATCTCCTGGCTGGCACCGTCACTTTTATGTTCTTAGCCGAATTTCGCGTGAAGCGCGTTCGAATTCCCGGTATAGGCCGTTGAGACGTTCTTTGGTGTCGCCAATTTAAAGGAATCATCAATGATTAACTCGCATAAATCGGGCGTTGCTCTTGCGGCGCTGCTGGTGATAGCCGCGCCGCTATGTGGGGCCCAGAGTGCAAGCCTGACCGGATTCCGCTCGAGTAGTGTCGAAGAGCAGCTAAAAGTCGAGGCCCGATTCGACGCCCTGCTCAACAAGGACAACCTCCGGAATTGGATGCGCCAGATGACGCTGCGTCCGCATAACCTCGGGTCGCCGCAGGCTAAAATCAATGCGGAAATGATTGCGGCGTTATTTACTTCCTGGGGGTTCGACACGGAAATTGAAACCTTTCATGTCCTTTTCCCGACGCCAAAAGTACGGGAGTTGGAAGTCATGGGCGAGCGCCCTTTCATCGCATCCCTCACCGAGGAATTGCTCTCTTCCGATTCGGCGCACGACACCCTAGCGGCCGAAGGCCTGCCACCCTTCAACGCCTACTCAGCCGACGGAGAGGTGCGCGCTGAGTTGGTCTTTATCAACCGCGGCGTCCCGGAGGACTACGAAGAATTGGAGCGGCGCGGGATCAGCGTCAAGGGCAAAATCGCCATCGCACGGTACGGCGGCTCATGGCGGGGCATTAAGCCCAAGGTCGCGGCGGAACATGGCGCGATTGGGTGCATTATATTCAACGACCCACAGGACGATGGTTTCGCGCAAGGCGACCCTTATCCCGAAGGCGCGTACAAACACAAAACAGCCGTGCAACGTGGTTCCGTTGTAGACCTTCCCCTGCGCCCAGGGGATCCGCTGACCCCCGGTTACGGAGCGACGCAGCGCGCCAAGCGCCTGAAAGTCAAAGACGCGGAAACTATCATGAAGATCCCGGTCTTACCCATTTCCTATGCCGACGCGATGCCCCTGCTTGAATCCATGGCTGGCCCCGTCGCGCCCAGCGCATGGCGCGGCGGAATGCCGATCACCTACCGACTCGGCGGTGAGGGCGGCGCCATCGTGCGTATGAAGACGGAGTTCAATTGGGATATCGTCCCTTGCTACAACGTCATCGCGAAAATGGAGGGCAGTACCGATCCGGACGAGTGGATCATCCGTGGTAACCACCATGATGCGTGGGTCATCGGGGCAAGCGATCCGGCGAGCGGTATGGTCGCCGTCATGGAAGAAGCGCGGGCCATCGGCGCGCTGGTCAAGACTGGCTGGCGTCCGAAACGAACCCTCGTCTATACCGCCTGGGACGGCGAGGAGCCGGGGTTGTTGGGTTCCGTTGAATGGGCGGAACATCACCAAACGGAATTGCAAGAGAAAGCCGTCGCGTACATTAACACCGACGGTAATTCGCGGGGATTCCTCAGCATCGGTGGCTCGCACTCCTTAGAGAAAATGGCCGCCGAAATAGCCCACGCCGTGACCGATCCGCAGACCGGCGTCAGCGTGTCCAAGCGCGCACGGGCTCGGCGTCTCGTGCGCGGATCCTTCGAGGAAAAGGCCGCGGCCAAGTCCAGTCGCGACATGCGGCTGGCAGCGCTCGGTTCCGGATCCGACTACTCCGCCTTCCTCCAACACCTGGGCATCGCTTCCTTCAACGTCCGTTTCGGCGGCGAAGGCGTGGGAGGGGAGTACCACACAAGTTTCGACACCTTCGACCACTACACGCGCTTCAAAGACCCGAACTTCGATTATGGAATCGCCCTGACCCAAGTTTGCGGACGCCTGACGCTGCGCCTTGCTCAAGCCGATGTCCTGCCCTTCGACTTCACACGCGCCGCATCCACCATTCAGGGCTACGCCGATTCGGTCGTGAAACTGGCCGATACCATGCGAAGGGAAACGCAAGACCTCAACGCCAACATCGAGGCCGACCGGTTCAAATTGGCCGCTGACCCGACAAAGACCTTCGTTCCGCCCACGGCGAAAGACCCCGTTCCCTTCACCAACTTCGCGCCCCTGTTTAACGCCATAATAAAGTTTAAGTCGAGCGCCGAAGCCTACGACGCCCAGCTTCAAGAGCATCTGGAATCCGGGCGCGAACTCTCCGAAGAGAAGCGACACCGCCTGAACCGAGCGCTCTACCAGGCAGAGGGCGCCTTCGTCAGCGAAGAGGGCCTTCCGCGCCGCCCCTGGTTTCGTCACCAAATCTACGCGCCCGGCTTTTACACAGGGTACGGCGTAAAGACGTTGCCCGGGGTACGCGAAGGTCTGGAGGAACGGCGTTGGACGGAGGCCGCGGAGCAGATACTAAGAACGGCGAAGAGCATTGGTAAGTACACCGCCCAAATCGACACCGCACGAAAAGCTCTCGATACCGGCGAGTAGGCCCGTCAGCGCGACGCCAATATTCATCTCCGCTCCCGACTATCGAAAAATCGTTCCGGCCGGGGGGGAATAATCGTGCTAAACTATATGAAAGAGTCGTTTGGCTTGGTTGGAGGGCGGACCCATGAGGACCATTCGGGAGATTGTGGGTGATCGGGAGGTTTTCTCGGTCGACTCAAGTATGACCATTCAAGAAGTCGTGGGCTATCTGGTAGAGAAGGGCGTTGGCGCCGTGGCTGTGTGCGAGGGTGATCACGTGGTGGGTGTCTTTTCGGAACGCGACCTCTTGCGTCGGGTCGTCTATAAGGGTCTCGATCCGGAGAAGGAAACTATCTCAACGGTGATGACGAAACAGCTGTTTCACGTTTCCATTGACGAAAGCCACAGCGTGGCACGGTCACTCATGGTGGGCAAGAATTTTCGTCACTTGCTGGTGATGGACGAGGACAAACACCTACGGGGTTTTGTGTCGATTCGGGAATTGATTGAGGTGGATCTGGAAGAGAGCCGGGAATTAGTGGGCAGGCTCAACGACGAATACTTCGACCACCAGTTCAAGGTACCCAAGAAATAGCGGAACATCTGATCGTGTCACCGAGCGAAGAAATCTTTCGTCTAAGTGTGCAAGTCACAGGAAGTTAAACCGCAAAAGCGGGGACCCGTCTCCGCTCATACCTCGCTACGCTTGCGTCTACTTTTGAAAAAGCCCAAAAGTCCCCGTTTTTGCTTAGTCTTCTGAGATAGTCGCACGGCGGAGAATAGTCCATCAGCTAAAATAAAACCACTAATTCTCGTCAGACTCCGAGGGGGCTGCTACCGGATCCTGAGGTGCAGTGACCCGTGGGATGCTGCTCGATGTGGGTGCCGGTGTTGGGCTGGTCTGGTCGTGCCAATGCCCATGTTCGACAGACCATTCTTTGCCGACCGGTACGGGCCCCGGAGGTTGGGGCTTGGGTTGAAATTGCTGGCGTTGTTGCCCAGGTTGCCCGGAAGCTGGGTTCGGCGCGTCATGCCAATGCCCGTGCTCCTGCGACCATACTTTGCCCACCGGGGCTGTTCCAGGGGGCTGATGCCAATGGTTGTGTTCCGCTGACCAAACCGCTCCTGCCTCTATCGACCCTGTAGATGTAGACGGCGTCGTCGGCGAGTTCGTTCTTTTTATCGGTGGCGGTGCCGAGCGTGTCGGTGTGGTGTTCATGTTTGCGACCACGATAAGCAGCAAGCCAAGGGCACACACGCCCCCGATAATACCGCGTACAAGAGTCTTCTTCGGGGCATTATCTTGGTCCGCGCCCTCAATGCCGCAACAGTGTTTGTATTTCTTACCGCTTCCGCATTCGCATGGGGTGTTGGGGCCGAGTTTGGTGGACATGAAGCCTCTCCTGGGATGAAAAATATCGAGCAACTCAAACTGCTATACAGGATACGCCCGCGACGTATCCCGGTCAAGAAAAGGGCTACGGGCTGATGAAGAATTGAAACGCCGCTACTTGAGCCCCAGGGCTTCCATGACACGAAGCCCCACGTCCGAGTTTTCGATTGTTCCCCGGAATACCTCGGCGCCTGGGCCCGATGCCCACGCGCCCACATCCACGCCCGTATGGTTCGCAGAGGGCGATCCAACCGCAGAAATTTGCCGGTAGTTTGGGTCGGCGCGATCCGTGTCTTCGTTGACTCCTTCATTCCCGCCGGGGCCTGTAGCGAAGGTCAGGATAGACGGCACGTTGGTACCCGATTCGGTAAACAGCTTATCGCCGCTAATTTCAATGGAGGGGTAGCCATTGATGGAAAGCCCACCCGTTTCATGGTCGGCGGTGACGACGATTAACGTGTTGTTCTCTGCGTTAGTCAAATCCTTGGCGACCTTCACCGCTTTATCCATCGCTATCAAGTCGGTAACGGCCAGATGCGCTTGATTGCCATGGCCGGCATGGTCGATGCGACCGCCCTCCACCATGAGGAAAAAGCCGTTGGGATTCTTCGAAAGAATCTTTATCGCGAGTTCCGTCATTTCTGCGATGGACGGTTCACCCCACTTGTCGCTGCCCCGTTGCGCGTCGAAGGCCATCATGCCTGGACTGAAAAGCCCCATGATCTTCGAGACACCCGGAGCTTGCTCCAAATCTGCGGCTGCCTCAGCAAAATCGTCGCGGCCGAAAACCACGCGATATCCTTTCGCCGCCATCTCCGCAATGAGATCCCGGCCATCATCTCTTGCTCCGGCACTCCTTGGAGATTCGGGGTCGTTCATTTCTTTCGGCAAGAAGAACAGCCGCCCGCCTCCGAGGATGACATCCACGTCAGCCGAGTCCACCAACTGCGTCGCGATTTCGACTTCCATATTCCGCTGTGGCACGTGCGCGTAGAAGCAGGCCGGGGTGGCGTGTGTGATGCTCGTCGTCGAAACCACGCCCACAGACTTGCCCGCCGCTTTAGCCAATTCCAAAACAGTTGCAACAGATTGCCCATTGGGCAGTTGCCCAACCACGCTGTTATTGGTCTTCACGCCCGAGGCGAGCGCTGTTCCCGCCGCGGCCGAATCCGTTACCAGCCTGTCGGCGGCGTGGGTTCGCACGAGTGCTGTGTACTCCATCGTGTCCAATGTCAGCTTGCCGTCGCGCGCGTTTCCTTCAAAGATGCGCGCCGCAGTAACTTGCGCGATACCCATCCCGTCGCCGATGAATAGAACAGCATTTTTTGCAGGGGGGGCCGTTTCTTGGGCACTCACGCATTCTAGCGTGGAAAAACACACGAACAGGGTAAAAGATAGGATAGTGAAGCGCTTAAATTTCGACATTAAGTTTCTTGCCTCATAAGTTTGTTTCAGAATAGGGAGTCGAATAGAGTATCTTAATTAGCACGTCAAAGAAAAACGCGAGTTGTCGAGTCTGAATCGGGGAAAAGGAAAGTATATTAATCATGCAAAAATCTCTAATCATCGAGTCAAACGGGTCGGGCAAGGAAAAACTGGACGGGTTGTTGGAGGACGGCTGGATCGTTGTCACGATTACCGCGAACCATGGCAAGAGCTACAACGATTTCCTGGTTATCTTGGAGAATTAGCCTCTCGTGCCCCGTTTCGTGAAGCAAAACATGCAATAGATATTCAAGTTTGGTCGGCAATTTCAACCTGTTCGTCGAAAAAGAACCTGGCGGAAGTCTCTAAACTGTTGACATGTCAGAAGTTGATTGGTATATTCCGCCTTTAGCGTTGCTGTTAGATCTGCCATGATCCTTGCCGCACATTCGCTGTGGAATGTGTGGGATATCATGCTTATAGCGTACGCTGCAATCCGTGTGAGTGATCCAGGAATTTTGACTGAGGAAGCGTAACACGGTTCTTGGGGTTGAGACATTGGCTGTACTGGGTCGTCGATCCGCTTTTGTGGTTCTTCTTGGTGTTGCGCTGGCTGTAGCCATACTGACCCCCGGTATGCGGACGGGAACCCAGTCACTTGAGGGCCGTTCCTTCGCGGCAGCGAGAGGACCGTATGACGCGCCCCGCCTCAAGTCAAATGAACTTGTCCTTTCACGCCTAGTTTCAGGCCTCTACGTTCCCGGCTCCACTCTCGATGTCACCGTCACGCTCACGCAAGCCGCAGGCGGTTCGATATCCGTTCTAGGCTTGGAGGAGAGCCTGCCGACTGGGTGGAGTTTCGCCTCCGCTGTCGGTGGACAAATACCGGCCATTGTCCCGTCGGCTGGCGCTTCCGGCCTTCTTGAGTTCGCCTGGATATCGCCACCGAGCTTCCCCTTCGAGTTCACCTACCGCGTGAATGTCCCTATACGGCAGGTGGGCGCGATGGAGATGAGCGGCGCGATCATTTACAGGCTCTCCGATCAGCCCAATATGGAATTCACGAGCGAGCCCCTCGTGACGCCCCTGGAACCAGCATTCCCGCCGCGCACATTTTACGTGGATCCATCGGGAGGCGACGAGGCCACCGGTTCGGCGGACCTGCCCTTCGCGAAAATTCGTGACGCGGTGAACGCAACCGAACCCGAGCGGGGCGATATCATCAGGGTTCGCTCGGGCGCCTACGTGGAAAACATCACCCTCAAGAGTTTCACCCGTCTCATCGGCGAAGGCGGCGCGTACCACGCAAGGATTACCGGCGCTGAGGTGGCGGGGGATGTTGTCACCGTAGCGGACGGATGCATCGTCAGTGGCCTTTCCATTGGCGACACCTCGATCGGCGCAGCCATCGCGGTTGAAGACGGCGCCATCGCGGATATCCGAAACTGTGTTCTTCATTCCGGCGATGATGGCGCGGTAATTGGCGAAAGCGCCGTAGTCAATTTCGTGAACAACACCGTGTATCTCAACAGCGGTTTCGGGCTGCGCGGCCTCTCGGGCGCGGTAGTCTCCGAATTCAGCAACAACATCGTGGGTGCGAACGGCATCGGCGTGATAGGCGACGCCTCCCTGATCGAATCGGGCGGGTACAACCTGTTTTTCGACAATCTGGATGGGGACTACGGCGGACTAATCCTCGCCCAGCCTTTTGACTTCTTAACCGATGGGCATCCGGGATTCATCGACCCATCCCTTGGCAATTTCCATCTAAATTTCTTCTCGGCTGCGCGTGATGCAGGTAATCCAGCCATTGCGTTTTCCGATTTGGACGGTTCAGCCAACGATGTAGGCGCAGACGGTGGTCCGTTCGGAACCTGGGACCGCGATCCCCCTACGGCAGCCGTTAAATTTTTGCCCGAATCAGGTTCCATCGGCCTAGGGCAGTCGATAGCCTTCGATGCTTCGGGCAGCTTTGACGAATGGGGCATCACCGCGATCACCTGGGATTTCGACGTTCTGGACGGCCTCCAAAACGACGCCAGCACCGCGGAAACATCGCGCGAGTATTTCACCGAGGGCGGATTCATCGTCACCTTGAGGCTAACCGACAACTCTGGGAACCTTGCATCGAGGGTATTCGGGGTGTCAGCGGGCAACGCAGAAAAACCTCTTGCTATTTCCGGCTATGTATTGTATTCAGATGGGACTGTATTTCCGGGCGCGCTGGTGACTGCGGACAATGGCGCGGGTTCGAGTACCTCTGATAGCGATGGCTTTTACGAGGTGCTTGCGGAAAGCGGATGGTCAGGGAGTCTGACTCCCAGCGCAAACGAAGTGATTTTTTCGCCGGCAACCAGGGATTTCAATGATCTCGACAGCGATCTAATGAACGTCGATTTCAGCGTACGCGAGGGCCCCGCCGAAGGAGAAGGCGAGGGCGAAGGTGAGGGTGAAGGTGAAGGTGAGGGTGAAGGCGAGGGTGAAGGCGAGGGTGAAGGCGAGGGTGAAGGCGAGGGTG
>JAPYPO010000730.1 GCA_029937645.1 Candidatus Hydrogenedentota bacterium | reverse complement strand
GAACTGGAGGCGGTTACCATCATCGATTTACTGCGGCGGGCCGATTTCGATGTCACCGTTGCGGGCCTTGGCGAGGGCCCTATCACGGGCAGTCGCGGCACCGTCATCACGCCCGACCAATCGCTCAAGGCCGCCCTCGATGAAGAGTACGACATGGTCGTCCTCCCGGGCGGAATGCCGGGCTCAGAAAATTTGAACAACGACTCCCGCATTCAAGATCTGCTCAAGACCATGGCCGACAGCGGAAAGTTCGTGGGGGCCGTCTGCGCCGCCCCCTACGTGCTCGCCAACGCCGGCGTCCTCAGCGGCAAACGGGCCACGGCTTACCCTGGCTTTCTCGAACGCATGGATCTGGACGATGTAGCAATTACCGGCGGCGTCGTGGAACGTGACGGCAACGTCATCACCTCGCGCGCAGCGGGCACGGCCATGGATTTCGCGCTGGAACTGATCGAGGCCCTCGCTGGGCGCGAGAAGCGAGACGAAGTGGAAGCGCAGTTAGTTCGACCGTAATTCGAATCGTTCACCGCATCGGAGGAATCTCGTTATGGAAGAACCCGTAGACCCCATCTCAGGATCACCGCGCCCGCATCGACCGCAGGACCGACTCACCCCGGTGTCGCCCGAGAAGCCCACCCACAAGCAGGAACTTTCGGGAACCGTGGTCGCCGTACACCGGAAGAGTGGCCATCATGAGGAGGGGCACATTCTGGATACCAGCGTAGGCGCCGAGGAATACAACGAAATCGTGGTCCGTGTTCAGAGGGCCGACCTTGAACATATTATCGGCAAGGCGGTACGGTTGCGGTTCTAATATCCTGCGCCCGCAGGAGACTCGATCCCTCTCGAACCGCGAAGCAGCGAGGAACAGTACATGTATTTTTCCGGAATCTCCGATGAAGCCGGACGCGATATCGAGACGCAAATCAAAGCCCACCACGAACTCGGTTGGAAATACATCGAGCTGCGTTTGGTGGATGGCGAAAACATAACCGCTATCGCCGACGATGCCTTCGATGCCGTCTGCGTCGCGCTCGCGGCGGCAAGTCTACAGGCGTCCTGCTTCGGATCCTCCATCGCCAATTGGGCGCGCCCCATCACCGGAGACCCCCAGATCGACCTCGACGACCTCGCCCGCGCCATCCCCCGCATGCACCGCCTCAGCACACCCTACATCCGGATCATGAGCTACCCCAACGACGAGCAGAACCCGCTCAGCGAAAGCAACTGGCGCAAGCAGGCCATCGCCCGTATCAAGACCCTCACCGCCATCGCCGAAAACGAGGGCGTCACACTGCTCCACGAAAACTGCGTCGGCTGGGGAGGCCTCTCCGCCGAAAACAGCGCCATCCTACTCAGCGAAGTCGATAGCCACGCGCTACGCGTCGTCTTCGATACCGGAAACCCCGTCACCTACGGCCAAGACCCCTGGGACTACTACAAAGCCGTCCAACAAGACATCGCCTACATCCACATCAAAGACGCGCGCCGCGTCAACGGCGAAGATACCTACACCAACTGCGGCGAAGGCGACGGCCGCGTCGCCGACATCCTCACCGACCTCCTCGCCAACGGGTACGACGACGGAATCTCCATCGAGCCCCACCTCGCCGCGATCATCCACACCGGCCAACAAGCCGACACCCCCCAGCAACTCTACGACTCCTACACCGAATACGGACGCAGGCTCATGGAAATCGTCGAGGGGATCACCGAAGGGACGACATAGCGCAACGCGTAGGACGACAATCGTATCTGTCATTGCGAGTCAGAACCCGCTTCGCGGGAAATTGGAATAAGAACATAAG
>JAPYPO010000729.1 GCA_029937645.1 Candidatus Hydrogenedentota bacterium | reverse complement strand
CTTCAATCTCATTGGCTCCGGTCGCCGACGGGTCCATATGGGTAATCTCGGTATACGGTATTGGGCGATGGCGAGATCATCGTTGATATGAACTTTAAGCCGGGCGCCAAAGGGCTACCGAATATCCCCCGAATGGGAATGCGCATGCAGATTCCTGACAAATACAACAACGTCAATTGGTTCGGACGCGGGCCCGAGGAGAACTATAGCGACAGGAATACAGGCGCATTCGTCGGGCTGTACGAAAAATCTGTTGACGATCTGTATTTCGCCTATGCAAGCCCCCAAGAAAACGGAAACCGAACGGATACCAGATGGATTGCCCTGACCGGTGATCAAGGCGCGGGCTTGATGGTAACAGGAGCCCCCATTTTGAGTTGGTCCGCATTGTATTTCACCC
This sequence comes from Candidatus Hydrogenedentota bacterium, assembly GCA_029937645.1. Classification (GTDB taxonomy): domain Bacteria; phylum Hydrogenedentota; class Hydrogenedentia; order Hydrogenedentales; genus JAPYPO01. The sequence continues at coordinate 1,410 of JAPYPO010000729.1, read as the reverse complement.
AGGAAGATCTGAGCCAGGAAGACCGGGGAACCAAACATACCAGTGACCTGCAGAAAAGAGATTTCATTTCCCTGAATCTCGATCATAAGCAGATGGGCGTGGGAGGCGACACCTCCTGGGGTGCCTGGCCGCACGGCGAATACAGACTGCCCCCGAGAGAATATTCATACAATTTCAGGCTGAGTCCGGTTAAACCCAATTGAACTAATCCCTATGCTTCGCGAATATTCGCCCGCACTCATAACGTTGAACTTCCAAGATCCGCCGGTTCGAGTCAGAACCCGCTCCGCGGGAAATTGGGATAAGGATCCATCCTCACCTTGAGAACGACTCCCTAGAAGGAGCGACCGCAGAAAGCGAGATGGCAAACCCTTCGGCACTGCTCGATTGCGACCTTCTTGACTGGGCCTAGGCGCGACCGTATAATTCGTTCTCCCTCGTCGAGAGGCTTTTCGACACACCCTCCGTGGGGCTGTAGCTCAGTTGGGAGAGCGCATGTCTGGCAGACATGAGGTCAGGGGTTCGAACCCCCTCAGCTCCACCATTTGTGACGAACGCTGAGTCCGTAAGTTACGGACTACCCACCCCGTCGGTGGCGCGGCTATATCCGAAATCCTGTTCGGGTAGTACTATCCGAACAATGGATTGGAGGCCGTAGCCATGACTGCAAGGCGCACTCCCCGAACACCATCGCACAAAGATTTTGTACTCCAGGCATGATAAGGTGGCCACTATGAGTCTTGTGAACAAGGTGGTCGTGGTGACCGGCGCCGGATTTCCGAACGGAATAGGCGCGGGAATCGCCCAGTGTTTCGCGAATGAGAAAGCCAGAGTCGTCATTACCGATCTCGAAGGCGCGCCTATCGACGAAACCACGGCCGCCATGTCCGGAAATGTAACCGGTCTCGTTGCCGATGCCGCTAGTCAAGAGGCCATGAGCAGCGCCGTAGATCAGATCATGAAAGAGCACGGCCGAATCGACGTGCTGGTCAACGAGGCCGGTATCTCCGATCCCCACACCTCATTCGAATTGCAGACTAGAAAAAATCCTGTTCCCGCTATGAACGACGAGTTGTGGGATGCGCAATTCGTCGCCAATCTTCGAACGACCTTTGCGTCTTCAATTGCGGTCGCATCGAAAATGGAGGACGGAGGTAGCATCGTAAACATTGCTTCCGTGGCCGCCCTTGGGCCAGCAGCCGCGCTGCCCGCCTATGGCGCCGCAAAAGCCGGTGTCGTTCATCTGACGAAGACACACGCCATCGAATTTGCGTCAAGCCGACATTTCCCATATGGGCGCCCGTGACCACCACGGGCACGTTATTGAGCATTGTAGAAACAAACACTGACGAATACAAGACGGGTTTTGCTGTCATGGCCGCTCCTTGAGGTCGTTCGCGGCCCCAAAGC
>JAPYPO010000136.1 GCA_029937645.1 Candidatus Hydrogenedentota bacterium | reverse complement strand
GCTGTAGCGTGCGCGAAATGAATCCCAACCCTCATGGAAAGTGTACCGCACATCCCCCGATTTTGGCAAATTGTGTCCCGCATTGCGTTTAGAATCACTTCGGAGGTACCATTACCTCAGCTTTTTCGCGTAGGTGACACGTATAGGGACACTTCGCTCCACCCATGAACGGCGCATTCAATAGGGGCCGCCAAAAGCGCGGCCCGACCATCAACATCACATCCCTCATTGATGTCATGTTCCTGCTGCTCATCTTCTTTATGGTCTCCTCTACCTTCAAAGAGGAGCTGGGGATAGATATCAGCCTGCCCAAAGCCGAAAGCGCCACAAGTCAGGAAGTGTCCTCTCACGATATTACCGTAGACGGCGACGGTAATTTCTACTATGGTGAAAAGCAGGTGGACGAAACAGGCCTGCGTGCCCTCCTCATCGCCCTGCTCAAAGAAGAGCCCGACGCCCAGTTGGTCCTTCGGGCGGATCAGGCAGCCAATTTCGGCAGGGTCGCGCGCGTTATGGATATCGCCCGCGCGGTCGGAGGCGAGCGCTTGGTTATTCCGATGGAGTTTCTTGATTCGGACCAGGCGGGCCAAGCGGATCAGGCGGAGCAAGCGGTTCCACTTGAGGAAGAGTAGGGGCCCCGTCCTTCATTTCGACCGATTTCGATAGTCGCTCAATTCGTTGCCGCACCGATTCCGCCCGCTCGGAGTCAGGATACTTTTCCAGATACCGTTCGAGCACCTTTCGCGCGTCATCGGCCCTATCCAATCGACGGGTGTAAATTTCCGAAAGCCGATTCGAGACGCGCAGACCCTGCGTTGGATCCCTCAACTGCTCGAGTGCCGACTCAAACCATTGCGTGGACTCCTCGAATCGATTCAGCTCCGTCATGTTGTGCGCCACACGCAGCCGCACGTCAGCGTCTTTCGGAAAAACACGAGCGATAACCAGACACTCTTGCAGGGCGGCATCGTGATCGCCGACGCGTTCAAGCGCATCGACAGGCGCGAAGTCTGGGGCCGGGTCTTCTTCGTGGTGCGTAGGCATCAGGGAGTTCACAAGCAGCTGGGAGGCGAAAGAGACCAGCATAGGCCCGTACAGGGCGGTCCCCGAAACAAACAACCCCAACGCCGCGAACAAGAAAACCAGGGGAGTATCGAGCAGCCACACACGCAATACTTGCAGTTCCACGATAAAAAAAATAGCGACCGCTGTCAGAGTAATCGCCTCCACCCCCAGGGAAAACTCCTCCTGGTAGCGGTACTTAATGCGCAACGTGTACACGCCCCAAGCGAGATACGGAAGAGTCAGCGCCACAGAAAGGGCCAGGAACAATGGATACATGAAGTTGTGAAAAGCCTCGACGCGCACGGTGCCGGTTATGGAATGCCTGCTACCTTAAAGAGTTTTTCTAGTTGTGTCCAGCTTTACTCAACGTTGAGCCACCGGCTGTGCCGGTGAGAATTTATCAGGCTCTGCCGCTCTGGCGTTCTCCTTGTTGAACCACGAATGGACGCCAATGAACACTAACGTTTTCACAATTCGTGTCTATTCGTGTTCATTCGTGGTTCCCTCTCTCAATCCAATTTCAAGCGTAGCGGCTTCCGATTCGCAATGACAATAGGATTTGTTCTCGATTGTTTCCCGGTAGTGTCCGGATTGTGTCTCATCTAGCCCGGTGAGATAATCGGGCTAAAGTGCGCGGCTGATTAACCGCCGCGCACACCCCAAATAATACTTGGGCATGGGCGATACCTCAAATGCGGTCCCCAGGCCAAGGGTCTGTTAGGCTGCAAATGCCCCCCGTCTGGGTATTTCGTCATCGGTATGGATCTTGCTTTTCAAAAACCAGAGAGTCAGAGGAGTCAAATGATAGGATTTCGAGTTTTTATCTTGATCGGATGTTGCGGGTTTCTTGCCGTTGAGGCCCAGGAACCGAGCCTCGAAGTAATTGTTCCCGAGCGGGATCCTCGAGTCGGAGAACCTTATACGGTTTCCTATCAGGTCTCCTGGCTCGGCAATGCGCGCGATTTCGCCGTGATGCCGCTCGAATTTGAATCAGTCGAATGGGGGGATGCTACGGTGCGTCAAGCTGTATCAGAGCTTCGTGGCGACACGCTCAGCGTCACCCAGTCCCTGGAAGTCATCCCCCGGGAGGCCGGCAATTTTGACTGGCCTGTCGTCACCATAGGCTACCCCAACCCCGAGGCCGCAACCCCTAAGGAGAATGAAACGCCGGAAGCGAACCCTTCGGACCCTCGTGTTTACCCCACACTCAGGGCCCAATCGCTCCCTATCCTGGTACGTTCCCCCCAAAACGCACCTTGGATCTCCGGCGGCCTCGGGGCTTTCCTTGTTTTCTCGATCTTTATGGCCTTTTTAGTGTATACTAGGCGAAGCCGCGCGATCGCTGTCCCCGAATCGGCTTTGACGAACGAGCCGACCGTTGAGGAGGTCTTGCACATCGCACGGCGCCATTGGCTGGATGGCCAATATTACGAGTACTTTACGACGCTTATTCGAGCTGCGGAAAGCGTCGGAAAGAACAGCCACTCAGACCTGCTGAAGCGCCTGAAGTCCCGCGCTCACGAGGTCGGATTTGGCGGCGCGCATCCCACAGAGGACGAGTTAGAAGGTGTGTTCCGGGACGTGCAGCGCGCAGTGTCTGGAAGCTCAGACACCGAACCCCACGAATGAGTGCAACATTAGCTCTAAGTACTGCACATTAGCTCTACGTACTACATATTAGCTCTAAGTACCGCATTGAAAGTGTCTTAGGAGGTCATAGTTGATGGCTCAAAGCGTCGAGGCGATTCGCCGTAGCGTCGAGGAACAATCGTCGTTAGTCGCCAACATACGCCGTGAGATCAGCCGGGTCGTAGTCGGCCAGGAATATCTGGTTGACCGTCTGATCGTGGGTCTTCTCGCCAACGGTCACGTCCTGATCGAAGGCGTTCCAGGTATTGCTAAGACGACTACTGTAAAGGCCTTAGCGCAATCTATGGATTGCGATTTTTCGCGGATTCAATTCACGCCGGATTTATTGCCCGCCGATCTTATCGGTACGTTGGTATACAACCCCCGGGATGGGGAGTATTCGACGAAGAAGGGCCCGATATTCGGTAATATCGTTCTCGCGGACGAGATAAATCGTGCCCCGGCGAAAGTACAGAGCGCGTTGTTGGAAGCCATGCAGGAGCACCAAGTTACGATAGGAGGGGAAACCTTCCTGCTGGATAAGCCATTCATGGTTCTAGCCACGCAGAACCCTATCGAGCAAGAGGGCACCTATCCCCTGCCCGAGGCTCAAGTTGACCGGTTCATGTTCAAGATCAAGGTTAGCTACCCCTCGAAGTCCGAGGAACGTGAGATCATGGACCGCGTAGACGTTTTACATGAAACGCGGACGAATGCGGTGGTTACGAAACGCGAAATCCTGGATGCCCGCGAATTGGTCAATCAGGTCTATATCGATGACAAAGCGAAGAATTACATTGTCGATCTCGTGCACGCGACGCGCAATCCGGAGTTATTCGGGCTGGATCTCAAGAATCTTATCGAATACGGGGCCTCGCCCCGAGCAACACTGTATTTACAGCAAGCGGCTCGTGCGCTGGCCTTTATGCAGGGCGAGGGCAACGTGTTCCCCAACGATGTGAAGCAAGTCGCGATGGATATCTTACGGCACCGCGTTATTGTAACGTACGAAGCGGAGGCTGAGGATATCACGAGCGAAGATTTGATACGTAGAGTGCTTGAGGCCGTACCGGTGCCTTAAGACCCATGGCCACATTCTGTGGCTTTTTCACTCATTTACCTAGAACAAACCGGTATAGCAAGGGCGAATATGAAGGAAGATAGAATTGGTCGTGATTTCAGCTCCCGTGATGAATGGGATCAGTTGGACCTGGTCTCCGTTATGTGGTGCGATTACTGCGGCAGAGACAATGTCGGGATTGATGAACCGGACGAGTACGAAGTTAACGGTGTTGTATACCTCGAAGGCGAGTGCCAAGAGTGCGGCCAAACCGTCGTATCCACCATTCCTGAAAAGGTTTCCCAGAGTTAGCGCCCCTTGCTTTCTGGCGTCGGTTGAAGGTTTGAGAATAGGCGCGCGTCCACGCGGAGGTTCCTTGCGGTGATCCCTCAGGAAGTGATGAAGACGATTCGTCACATCCAGATTCGCACGAGCCACATGGTCAACGATCTTCTGGCGGGGCAATACCAGAGCGTTTTTCGTGGGCAGGGGATGGAGTTCGAGGAGGTTCGCGAATACGTCCCGGGGGACGATGTCCGCCTGATCGACTGGAATGTGACCGCGCGAACCTCCGTGCCTCACATCAAGAAGCTCGTCGAAGAGCGTGAATTGACCGTCATGCTGCTCGTGGATGCGAGCGGTTCGGGCCGCTTCGGTAGCGCGGATCGCTTCAAGAACGAACTTGCAGCCGAGCTGTGCGCCGTCCTGGCCTTTTCCGCCATCAAGAACAACGACAAGGTCGGCCTCATCATTTTTACGCACGAGGTCGAGCTCTACGTGCCGCCCAACAAAGGGCGTCGGCATGTGCTGCGTGTGGTCAGGGAAGTCCTCTACTTCAAGCCCAAAGGCTTGGCTACCAATATCCCCGAGGCGCTCCACTTTCTCAACGGCGTTACCAAGCGGCGCGCCGTGGCCTTCCTCGTGTCCGACTTCATGGAAGACGACTACGAAATACCCCTGCGCATCGCAAACAAGCGCCACGATATCGTCGCCGTAACCGTCACCGATCCCCGGGAAGAAGCCTTGCCCGATGTGGGTCTTATCAATGTTCAGGATGCGGAATCGGGCCGCGAGACGCTGGTTGACACCTCCGATCCTGCTGTGCGAGCGGCCTATGAGGCTGCCGCCGTCGGTCGTGCCAACAAACGAGACGAAATTTTTAAGCGCACCCGCGTCGATACGATCCATGTCCGCACGGATACCTCCTACGTGGAGGAGTTGTATAGGTTTTTCCGCATGCGCGAGCGGCGTTTGGCGTAGGGTCTCGCTTCGGGCGCGGCCCCGCTACATGATTGACTGGAATACGTACCAGCTTAACTGGAATTAGGAACACCCCGGGAGGGCGAGCGTACCTGCGAGTGGGGGGAAATCCTAAGGACTGCGGCTCGCGGGTACGCTCGCCCTCCCAGTAGGCTTGCTGAAACAGCGATGAAGGACGAAACGAAGGTTTATATGTCTGAAGAGACTCCCGATCGGCTCAAGGAATTTCGCGCGGACTATCGCGTTCCAAAAGGCGCCCGCAACGCGTCGGGTGCCGCGCGCCTCGGCGCTACCATTGTGGGGACGGTGGCGTTGGTGTTTATCGTCCAGGCGGGAATGGACCAGTATCGCCCTCAACCATCGGATAGTGTCGGGCTGACGGCGGATCGCCACCGCGAATATGCGGTGTATCTCGCGGAGAATAACCAGCCAGAGGCTGCCGTACGCGCCTACGAAGACTACCTGGATAAGGCCACACTCGACGACGCGGCGCGTGCCAAGGTCTGTTACAGCGTGGCCAAGCTTGCGATCGACGGCGAGGATTACGAAGCCGCCTTGCTGTATCTCTATCAAGCCGAAATGCTTGACCCGGAGTCGGATCTGAAGCCGGATATTACGAAGAAGATTCTCTTGTGCCTAGATAAACAGGGGCGCTCGGCAACGCTACGGCGGCAAATCCGTAAGCGCAGCGTCGTGGATGATTCGGGCGCGTCTCCTGAGCCCGGTTCGGTCGTCCTGGCGGAGTTCAACGGGGAGCCGTTTACGGACCGGGACCTCGAGCGTGAGTTGGATAAACTGACTCCGACCGCGCGCGGTGCTATTGATACGCCGGAGAAGAAGGCGGACTTTGCTCGAAATGTTCTCGCCCAGCGCCTGCTTATTGGAAAGGCCCGACGCCAAAATCTTGATGCGGACCCCGAGATTCAAGAAATGCTGGCCCGTCAGGTGGACGACCTGATTGTCCGGAAGCTAATCAAAGACGAGGTCCAGTCGCGCCTGAACGTGACCCCCGGCGACGTGAAACAGTTTTATCAGGCGGAAATCGCCCGATTCTCCGAGCCGGCCTCCGCGTCGGGAAAACTGGCCCAAGGCACTACGCAGGCTGCGGCGAAATCGGGGCTTTCGGAGGAAAAGGCAATTTCCGTTCAGATGCGGGGAAGCCGGGTCGCGGGCGGAAAAATTCCGGCGGCGGCGCAACGGCTTCTGGCCGAGAAGGTCCTCGCCAGCGAGGCCGGTTCCGCGAGTATCGAATCGGAGGGCGTCTGGTACGCATTTGCCGGCACGGTGACGCCGGGGAAAGTCCAACCCTTCGCCGCAGTCCGGGATCGAGCTGAATCGATGTACCGATCTCAGAAAGAACGGGAACTCGTCAGCGCATTGATCGAGGAGACCCTGCAGGCCAGCAATGTAAAGGTACACATGGACCGCATTGCGGCGATGGACGACGCACCGTGAGCAGCCTGTTCGCCATAGCATTGACGGTTATCGCTGCCGCCGACGAGACTGTCGTGGTTCACGCGACGCTGGATCCGCCTATCACGCCCTACCACAAGCAATCGGTGTTTTTGGTCATCGTCGAGGCACCGCCCGGCGTGGACGCCCGCATCGAAAGTATGGTGGATCGGTTTGGCGGGCTGGGGGTATACGGTGTGCCTGAATACGACCGCGAATTGCTCAAGAATGGTGCGACGCGGATAACGGAACGCTACGTATTGGACCCGATTCTCATCGGGGATTACGTCATTGAGCCCGTCGTCGTGACGTGGGGCGAAGTCGGTCGGATTGAAATTCCGTCGCCGTCGTTGCGCGTGCGCGATCTCACCGAAGAGGAAGAGGCGGCGGCAATGGAGCTTCTGCCGACCCTGGCCGACCCCGATCTTTCACCGCCGCCGGTCTATGCGCGCTGGTATTTTTGGGTGCTCACCGCGGGAATCGTCGCGGCTGTGGCGTTTGCGTTCTGGTGGCGTCGTCGTCCCGAATTGGGCCACGCCGCGCCGTCAAAGATGGCTTGGGAGTTGGCCTTCGAGCGGCTCGAGATCCTCGACAAACGACAGGATGCGAAGCACGGAAAGATCAGTCAGTACTACGTGGATCTCTCGGGAATTGTGCGGTACTACATCGAAGATCGTTTTCACGTCCATGCGCCGGAACAAACGACCCCAGAGTTTCTCGCCGAGATTTCCAGCGCCGGGTTGCTTGACGCGGCGCACGAGGGGCTGGTCGCCGAGATATTGCGCCACAGCGACCAAGTCAAATTCGCCCGCTATCACCCGACGCTGAGCGAGATGGAAAAGAGTTTCGCGCAGGTGCTGCAGTTTGTCGATGAGACCGTGCCGAAGGCCGAAGAGAATGCGGAGGACGAGGCGGCATGAGTCTGTTCAACGCCTTCCGATTCGACATGCTCACCCACCCCTGGATGCTCGGGTTTCTGATCCTGGTGGCGGTAATATTTTTTCTCGAGGTCGCGGCGCGCCCGTCCGGGACGATTCGCGTGTCCACCGGCGATACGTTGGCGCGTATACGCGGGCACCGCGGGATGCTTCTTCGCAGAATGCCGCCACTCCTTCGCGCGCTGGGATTGGCCTTCCTTCTCGTCGCGCTCGCGCGCCCGCTCAACGGGATGCGGCCGCGCGTCGAGAGTGCTGAGGTGAAAGATATCCTCCTCTGCGTGGACGTTTCGGGCAGTATGCTTGAGCGCGACCTTCGGCTGGGTAACCGCCTGCGCGACCGCTTATACGTAACGAAAGAAGCTGTGCGCGACTTCGTGGACGACCGAAAAATCCGTTCGACGGACCGCTATGGCCTGGACCGCTTGGGCATGGTCTTGTACGCGTCCCGCGCGTGGATTCAATGCCCGTTGACGCTCGACTACGGCGTGTTCGAGCGCGAACTGGACCGGGTGCAAATTGATCGCAACGACGAGAAGACGCATAAGACGGCTATCGGGTCCGCGGTTGGCCTCGCCGTAGCCAACCTGGACAAGTCTGAGGCGATCTCGAAAGTCATCATCCTGTTAACGGACGGCATCAACAACTCGGGCAATCTCGACCCCATCACCGCAGCGGAAATCGCCAAGGAATTCGGCATCCGCGTGTACACCATTGGTGCGGGTTCTACGAGCGGTGGGGTGGCCACGCGGAACACGCCCTTCGGCCCAATCTCGACGGGTACGAACGCGGGTGTTGACGAGGAAACGCTTCGGCGAATCGCCAGCATCACTGGAGGCAAGTATTACCGCGCCACGGACACCAAGTCGTTGCGGGGCGCCTACCAGGAAATCAATGAACTCGAAGCCACGGAGATCGAAATCGGGAATGTCTACGATTACGACGACGGGTTTGTACCGTATGCCCTCGCGGGAACCGGACTCATGGCTATATCTATTCTGAGCAGGAGGCGTTGGTTTGAATCGGTCCCGTAGCTGGATGGAGAATAGGTTGGGTTTAGAAAAGAAGCGAGGTGCGACATCCCCCTTGATCCCCATTCAAAGGGGGACTCCCTGGGCACCATCAACTTTAGAGATCAAGTGTCTTCTGGTCTCCCCGCCATCTCACTCCCTTTTTCAATGCTACTACCGACGAAAGTCCCCCTTTGAAGGGGGATCAAGGGGGATGTTACCGCGGCAAGTCCGGCCGAAGGGGGAAAAGTTGGCTCCGTTTTGGGACAGTCCCCGGTTTACCGTATCGGGCTTCTGTCATGACAGTAGGTGGATGAGAACTTCATCGTGAATACTATTGGTTTCGCATTTCCATTGAGTCGGCTCCACTGGTGGCTCGGGTTGGCCGCCCTGGTGTTGGGCGGGCTGACGTACTTGCTGTTGCGGCTGGAAAAGCATAGGGATGATCGCCTCGCCCGATTCGTGGATCTGCGCCTTGCGCCGCGGCTTCTCATCGGCCACGATCCCACCATACGCCGCCCCTTGTTCTGGCTCGCGATCATCGGCTTCGGGTTTATGGCATTCACGTTCGCGCAACCCCGTTGGGGCCGTTCCTGGCAGGAGGTCCACCGGCAGAGCCATGACATCCTGGTGCTCCTGGATACCTCCGAAAGCATGCTTGCCGAGAACCCGTTGCCCAATAGGCTCGAACGGGCGAAGCTGAAGATCAATTCGATTCTTGATCGTACGCCGGGCGACCGCTTCGGGCTTATCGCGTTTTCGGGCGCGGCAGAATTGATGTGTCCACTGACGCTGGACCTTGGGTATTTTCGTTCTGTGCTGAATGCGGTCGACACCGACTCGATAAGCCTCGAAGGGACGGACATCGCCGCGGCATTGAAAACGGCCATCGAGACCTACGAGGAGCAAGCGGAGGAGACCGGCGACTATTCGAGCGACTCCCGCGCAATCATTCTCATTTCCGATGGCGAAGAGGTCTCGGGGGACGCCGTCGCCTTGGCTTCGGA
>JAPYPO010000728.1 GCA_029937645.1 Candidatus Hydrogenedentota bacterium | reverse complement strand
AAGCCCAAAAGCGACGGCCACGCTACCGTAGGCGATCTGCTTGGGCCAAGGAAGCGCTCGAAATTTGGATTGATCGCTGATCGCTGACTCCGTGGGCATTCGTGGGACAAGGACTTTGGCTGGCCGATATGGTAGCAGGGCGAAGGAGGCTTAACCAACGAAGCGAACGCTCTCGTTTCGACGGCCCCGGTTGGGAATGCAATACGAACAAGAACTCAAGTCTCGCAGGACTCTGCCCGCTAGTTCGACGCGGCTCTTGGATTTATTGAAGGAACCTTGGCGTCAAGTGCCTCTTGCCAGTCGCGCAGCTTGGCCAGAAGGGCTTTTGCCTTATCGGGTAACTTCTCGGCAAGGTTGACTTGTTCCCCGATATCTTCGCTGAGGTTGTACAGTTCGACTCGGTCGTCCTCGTAGAACGAGAGGAGCTTGTACGGTCCCTCGCGAATGGCGGCGGCGGGGCTGTTGCCCTGATTGTGGTAATGCGGGTAATGCCAGTAGAGGGCGCGTTCGGGCAATGCTCCATCCCCGCGCAAGAGTGGGGCGATACTCACGCCATCAATGTGTTGGCTTGGCAATAGCGTGGTACCCGTCATGTCCAGAATCGTGGGATAGAAGTCCGTGCTCATTACCGGCGCGTCGATGACGAGGCCCTCTCGGATCTTGCCGGGCCACCGAACGAGCGTCGATTCGCGGATACCCCCTTCGTATAGCCATCCTTTGCCCGCGCGCAATGGATAGTTTGATGTCGGGCCGCCCTCCGATGTGCTCAAGCCGCCGTTGTCCGAGGTGAAAAAGACAATCGTGTTCGTAGCCAGGTTTAAATCCTCCAGCGCATCGAGCACCGTTCCCACGGCCAGGTCCATCGCCTCGACCATTCCAGCGTACACGGCGTGATCTTGGACTAGGCGGACTTTCCGATTCCCTTCCCTTCCAAACCTAGCGCTGTTCTGATCGAGGGCCAGCGCTTTCCGCTTGTATTTTTCTTCGAGATCCGCTCGCGTTTGGAGCGGCGTGTGAACCGAATAAAACGATAGCATGGCGAAGAAGGGCTCGCCCTGCTGATCCCGGATGAAGGACACGGTCTCCTCAGCCAACCGCGCGGGCAAATGTTCGCCTTCCGGCCCGTCGCTCAACTTCGGATTTCCGTATGGAGAGAAGTACCCCGTGGGAGGCGTCGGCGCTCCCCTAAAGTAGCCGCCCTTATTGACGTCGAAGCCTTGATCTTCCGGAGAAAATCCCCCGCCCCCCAGGTGCCATTTCCCTGCAAAGAAGGTGGCGTAACCTGCCGACTTCAGCGTCTCCGCCAAGGTCACTTCCTCTAGGGGAAGATGGTCGATGTAGGGCGCGGGCAGCAGGGGTTTGTCTCGGGCCCAGGGCCGATTGTCCGATCCCGGTTGGGGCGCACCGAACCAGTCCGTCGTATCCAGTCGCGCAGGATATTTCCCCGACATGATGCTCACGCGTGTAGGGCTGCATACCGGGCAGGCCGCATAGGCGTCCGTCAAGCGCGCGCCCGTCGCGGCCAAGCGGTCAAGGTGAGGTGTTTCGTAAAAAGAGCTGCCGTAACACCCAAGGTCGCTCCAGCCGAGATCATCCGCCAAGAAGAAGATTATGTTCGGGCGGTTGGTTTCGGCGAAGGCAACGCCAACAGTAAGAAGCGCTGCGAAGCAAAACATCAACACATGTCTCATACGGATTTCCTTTGTGTGTGCGAGGCGTTCATTGTATACGGAAAGGCTGTTAAGGAAGTCATTCTCAATAGACCACCCTCACCTTGATCCTCTCCCTGAGGGAGAGGGGTGGAGAACGCTGTCC
>JAPYPO010000727.1 GCA_029937645.1 Candidatus Hydrogenedentota bacterium | reverse complement strand
CTTATGAGCACCGATAGAAGATCACGCGCCCTGGTCGCGGAAATGTGCGCGCTGCTTGCGGTTGTAGTTTCCAGCGGGGCACTCGCCGAAGACACTTGGCCCCAGTTCCGCGGACCGGAGATGAATCCCGCGCTCGAAGATAATCCCAACCTACCCGAGAAGTGGAGCACGACGGAAAACGTCGAATGGGTCACGGATATCCCTGGCCTCGGCTGGTCGAGCCCGGTCGTATGGGGCAACAAGGTGTTCCTGACAACCGTGGATGCCGCGGGGAATTTCGAACGACCGCAGGAGGGGCTTTACCCGGTCGAAGGCCGTCTCCTGCCGCCGGATGTAGAGCACGGCTGGATCGTCTATTGTCTCGCTCTCGATTCCGGCGAGGTTATTTGGAAGAAGCAGGTGCGGGTAGCAAAGCCCGCCGCGACTAGGCATCCCAAGAGCACCTACGCCTCGGAAACGCCGACCACGGACGGCGAACGCGTCTACGTGCTCTTCGGCGATGTTGGCCTATATTGCTTTGACATGGACGGTAATGAACTGTGGCGACGCGACATTGAACTCCGCGAGACGGATGGCGGCTTCGGGACGGGGGCGTCCCCGGTTGTCCACGGCGATAAGCTTTTCATGGTGTATGACAATCTCGAATCGTCGTATATCGCCGCATACGACACGGCCACTGGCGAAGAACTGTGGCGCGTTGCGCGAAACGAGCAGAAGGGGTGGGCAACGCCTTTTCTCTGGGAGAACGAAATCCGGACGGAGATCGTCACAACGGGCGAGAACCGGATTCGTTCTTACGGTCTCGATGGGAAAGTGCTTTGGGAAATGGATGGCCGTTTGTCTTGGTCCTGCATCCCCACTCCTTTCGCGAGTAATGGCCTGTTGTATCTTGAAACGGGTTACGTAAAGAGTAAACACCGGCCCGTTTACGCCATACGCCCGGGCGCAAAGGGCGACATCACGATGGCCGAGGGCCAAATGAGCAGCGAATTCGTCGCTTGGTATCAGCCGCTGGCCGGAACCTATAACACGTCGCCGCTCGTCTACCGTGACCTGTATTACAGTGTCTACGACCGGGGATCCTTCGAGTGCCACGACGCGCTGACGGGTGAGCATCTGTACACTCAAAAGAAGATCGCGCCGAAAGGCCGCGCCACTTTCACGTCGTCGCCGTGGGCGTATAACGGCAAAGTTTTCAGCCTGAGCGAGAAGGGCGTTTCCTACGTCGTAGAAGCCGGTCGCGAATTCAAGCTGCTGCACGAAAACGATTTGCAAGAAATGTGCATGGCCTGCCCCGCCATCGTAGGCGACCGGCTGTTGATTCGGACCATATCGAAGCTCTATAGCATCAAGAAAATGTAGGCGCTCGCGAGCCGGGCGCGTTGGGCTACGCGGTAGTATGGCTGCCGTAATAAATTCAGTCGCACAGTCTGTGCCTCGCAAAAAATCATCGGCATTGAAAACAATGAACTTTCTGCATCCGTTATATAGAGTCCGATGATGGTCGAAATCCTCAGAATATGCCGTCGTCGGGTCTACCAAGGCTCATTAATGTATCGTGCAGCACCTTTCGGTCGTTATGGCTGGACAATCGACCAGACAACAAAGCAGACGAAAGAGTGCGTACATTAGTGACCCCCCTGGCTTCCAAGAGCGAATCCGTGTACAGTCAGATGTACAGTAGAAAGTGGCAAACATGGTAAACATGGCAAACATGGGACGCCTCGAGGGAAGGACGCAAGTCCGCGCAATTTCGCCAAGTTAAGACGAATCAACGGGTTCTGACTTTTCCACTCGTTACGCTCATAACCCAAAGGTCGT
>JAPYPO010000135.1:3383-9493 GCA_029937645.1 Candidatus Hydrogenedentota bacterium | reverse complement strand
CGCTTCGCGAACCCTGGGCTGAGGAATGGAACGCTTACAGCGTTCAAATGCAAGACCACCCGTGTCCCCTTTTCCGGTAATCCGTGAAGAACCAACAAACTTGACGCTACGCACCTTCCAACGAAGGTTCACTCGCTTGTCGCTTGGCTTCTCCAAGAAATTGGAAAACCTACAGTCCGCATGTGCGCAACATTTCGCGTATTATAACTTCGTGTGGATTCCGCGCACTCAGAAGGTAACACCAGCTATGGCGGCGAAGATAACGGGTCGGCTGTGGGGTGTTGCGGATCTAGTGCCTGAAATCTAAGGACTGCTGACCCGACGAAAGGGCGAAGAGACATGAGGATGCTGGACGTAGAACGAGAACAGGGCGTGTGGAATCTTCAACTCTACTTGTCACCCAAGGAAGCCGCCGATCTTCATAAGCATCTTGGAAGGCTCCTGTGCGATCCGGAGGCCAACGAACATGAGCATGTCTTTGCGAAAGACGTGTCTAGAGAAATCTCGTTTTCGATTGTTACTGCTCAAAAACTAGAAAGCGAAGGCTATACGGAACTTGAGCGGAAAATCTTCGACGAAGAATTAGGTTCTTAAAATGTACCGCTACCCGCGCATGACGCTCAGTATAGCATCGACCGAAGGCCGGTTCGCTGGGCCCGAGCCCACATGATGAAGCCGCACGATGCCCTCTGGGTCAACTAGAATATCGCCGCCCAATTGTAAGAAATCGCCATTCATGCGGACGAGCCGATGGCCTCCGAAGAGCAGCTTCGCGTAGGCCCACCAGGCGGAAGGCCCATAAACATTCCAAAAAGAGCCGTGCTCCATGCCGTAGGCCGAATACAACGCGCGGGTGGCGTCCACAAGTAAAGGCCACTCCAGGTTCGTATCGCGGACGTATTCCCGGGCTGCCGTTCCTCGTCCAAAGGTGACCACGACGACCTGAACCCCTAGCGAATCGAGTTCCTCCTCTTGCTGGCGCAACTGCGCCAAGTGTGCGCGGCAGGGTAGTCAACCCAGGTGCCTGTGAAATACCAGTAGCAGCCAGCGTCCGGCGTACCGTTCCAGCGAATGCGTTTCGCCAGCCGCATCGGCCAAGTTGAAGGGAACCGCCGGCTCGCCCCGAAGGCTCCTCATGGAAGACGGCTCATGAGGTGGGTGCAGGGGTTGCGATTTCGATGTCGATATTGAGGTCCTGCTCCAGGACCTGCAAGTCTTCGCGCACCGTGTCAAAATTCCCGCCCTCCGAAAGAGAAACGAGAATGGTCGCGTTGAATAGCGGCGCGGCGGTGAATGGGCCGTTCGCGGTGGTGTAGTCCATCGCTTGGATATTCATCCCATGCTCGAGCAGGAACAGAGTGAGCGTGTTGATAATACCCGGCTGATCCGCTCCGCTAACCCTCAACTCCCGCACTCCTTCCGCAGACTCGGCGTGTGTTTCCGTTTCCGTTACCCGCGCCGATACTTGAAGTTGCTCATCGCCCAAGCCGTTTAACTCGGCGAGAAGCGGATCGATACCGCTCTCCTGCTCCACGGCAAACATGACGATGAGGGCGAACTCGCCGCCCAGCTTGACGGAGCGCTGGACGGTAATGTTGCCGCCGTTTTTCCAGATTGCCTGGCTCACTTTATGGACGATCCCGGGCCGGTCTTTCCCGATCGCCGACACGATGACTTGTGTTGCCATGTCCCACGCCCTCCTTATAGTCGCGTTGCACGAAGGAACTACTTATCAACTATGGTGCCTATCCGCGATAGATTCTTCAATGAAACTGACCGCTCGTGAACCACGAATAGACACGAATTGTGAGAATATTCGTGTGGATTCGTGTCCATTCGTGGTTCCATCTATCGAATTTCAGACCTTAGAAGTGTATGATTCGGGTTCGTGTTTTCTCCATATATTACTGGCTCCAGCAGGGAAATCTTCTTATGAAAAGCCTTTCTATTGATTTGAATCGTGGGGTGATCGCGACTGCGCTTTCGCTGAGCCTTCTCGCGGTTGTGGCCGTCGACCCCGCTCTCGCCGCGGATATCCCGGACGACACTGGCCATGAATCGGAGCTTCTTTCCGGTACACGCCAACTCCTCTTCGAGGGCAAGCGGACGGGCGAAGGCTATTTTCGCGCCGATGGCTCGTATATGATTTTTCAGAGCGAGCGGGATCCGGCGAACCCCTTTTACCAAATCTATCTCATGGATATGGAGATGGGGGATGTTACGCGAGTTTCTCCGGGTCACGGGAAGACCACCTGCGCGTGGGTGCACCCCACGATGGAGAAGGTCTTGTTCGCCTCGACTCACGCCGACCCGGAGTCGAAGGCCCTGCAGCAGGCGGAATTGGACTTCCGCGCGTCGGGACAGACGCGCCGCTACAGTTGGGATTACGATCCTCATTTTGACCTGTACGAATTCGAT
Source organism: Candidatus Hydrogenedentota bacterium (assembly GCA_029937645.1). GTDB lineage: Bacteria > Hydrogenedentota > Hydrogenedentia > Hydrogenedentales > JAPYPO01. Next base: position 7,075 of record JAPYPO010000135.1, on the reverse strand, counting down.
TTTGACGGGAAGCCGTTGCGCCAGTTGACGGACATCGAAGGCTACGACGCCGAGGGATCGTGGTCGCCTGATGGCGAATGGATCGTCTTTGCCTCCAACCGCGAAGCGTATTACGGCACCATGTCGGACCGGGACCATGAACTCTTCGGGATGGATGAATCCTTCATGATCGACATTTATATCATGCGCGCGGATGGATCGGAGCTCAAGCAACTGACGGATTCCCGTGGCTACGATGGCGGTCCGTTTTTTAGCCCGGACGGATCGAAAATTACTTGGCGGCGTTTCTCGGAAGACGGGCTGAGGGCGGAAATCTATACCATGAATCCGGATGGCTCGGAGCAAAAGCAAATCACCGAAATCGACGCCATGTCTTGGGCGCCCTACTACCACCCCTCGGGGGACTATCTCATATTCACGACGAACCGCCACGGCTTCGGAAATTTTGAGCTGTACATCGTCGATGCTGAGGGCAGTAAGGAGCCGGTGCGTGTGACGAACACGGAGGGCTTCGATGGCTTGCCTGTGTTTACGCCCGATGGGAAGAACCTCGCGTGGACCACCAACCGGACCCCCGGCGGCGCGTCGCATATATTTATGGCCGCGTGGAACGACGAGCGAGCCCGTGAATTGCTCGAAATAGACGGCCAGCAGCTTCCTGCTATCACGTTGGAGAATCCCCCGGATGTCAGCGCCACGGCCCCGGCTATCTCGGCGGACGATTTGCGGACTCACATCGAATTCCTTGCCTCCGATCAGATGGAAGGACGGCGAACGGGAACGGTCGGCGAATTGCGCTCGACCACCTACCTCGCGTCCGTGATGGAAGCGATTGGCCTACACCCCGCTGGCGACCACGGCACTTATTTCCAGGAATTTGAATTCACGGCGGGCGTTTCGCTCGGGGCGGACAATAGCCTCAAATTGAACATGGAGGGCGTTAGCCTCGCCCTCGCCACGGAAGAGCAATGGCTGCCGCTGGCCTACTCGAAGACAGGCGAAATCGCCGAGTCGGAGGTCGTGTTTGCGGGGTACGGAATCAAGGCGCCGAAGACCGAAGACTTTGAAGAGTACGACTCGTATGTCCACGTCGATGTGAAAGACAAATGGGTCATGGTGTTTCGGTATATGCCGGAAGGCATCTCGCCCGAGCTGCGGCAGCATTACAACACGCACTCGAGCCTCCGCTACAAAGCGATGACGGCCCGTGACCTTGGCGCGCGCGGCATCCTCTTCGTAAGCGGCCCGAATTCGCAAGTAAAGAATCAACTTGTGCCTCTCGTTTTCGACGTTTCCTTCGGAGCGACCAGCATCGCCGCCGTGACCATCAATGACGAAGCGGCCCAGATGTTGCTCAAGAGTGCGGGCGAAACGGTGAAAGGCCTTCAAGATAAATTGGATACGGGCGATCCCGTCATGGGTTTCCCGATCCCCGATGTCACGCTGTCGGCGAAGATTGAACTCAACACGGAATCCCGCACGGGCCGCAATGTGCTGGGCCGCCTCTATGCGGGCGACGCAGAAGGCGACACCGCAATCGCTATCGGTGCGCACGCTGATCATCTGGGCATCGGGCGCAGCAGTTCCTCGCTGGCCCGCGATGAAGAGGCCGACGCGATTCACTATGGGGCCGATGACAACGCTTCGGGCGTGGCAGGGACCTTGGAAATCGCTCAGTATCTCGTGGACCTAAAGGCGCGGGGCCGCCTCGATATGAAACGCGACGTTGTGTTTGGCCTGTGGTCGGGCGAGGAGATAAACCTGCTCGGCTCGAAACACTTCGCAACCCACTACACGAACAAGAAGGACGAGCCGCTGACGCCGGAGCTTGCGGCTTACCTGAATATGGACATGATCGGTCGCCTGAAGGAGAAAGTGGTTCTTCAGGGTGCCGCGTCCAGCTCGTATTGGCCCGGCGAAATCGAGCGCCGTAACGTACCCATCGGCCTATCCATCGTCGTCCAGAATGACGTAGTAATCCCGACTGACACTAACGAGTTTTACCTTCGCGGCGTGCCTATTCTCAACGCATTCACCGGCGCGCACGAGGACTATCACAGTCCCCGCGACACGGCGGACAAAATTAATTACGATGGCGCGGAGAAGATCGCCAAGTTCATGGGGCTTGTTGCCCGGTCGCTGATCACCAGCGACACCACACCCGAATACGTTGAGGTGGATGTCTCTAAGGAGGTCAAGGGTATGAGCCGCGGCCGCGTCTACCTAGGCACAATTCCGGACTATGTGCAAGGGGACGTCCCCGGCTTACCCCTATCCGGAGTAACCAAAGGCGCGCCGGCCGACAAAGCGGGCCTTAGGCGGGGCGACATTGTGGTCGAATTGGCAGGGCGCAAGATTGAGAATATCTATGATTACACCTTCGCCATCGAAGCGTTGAAGGTTGATGTGGAAGTCGATGTCGCGGTCATCCGCGATGGCGAGCGGGTTTTACTCAAATTAACTCCCGAATCGCGGGAGTAGAAGAGAGGGTGGTATGAGCATCATCAAGCGCATGGACCATGTATCTATCGGTGTTCGGGATATGGACAAGGCCCGCAAACTCTTCCTGGATATTCTCGGTGGCGAAGAATTGGAGGATAGGGGCAAGAGCGACGACGGCTTCGATTGGAATACGTTTAATCTCGGTGGGAAAAAGCTGGAATTGGTTTCGCCCCACAACGCCGAAAGCGGTGTAGGCCGATACATCGAGAAATATGGAGAAGGCTTCCACCACATCTGCCTTGCCGTCGAGAATCTTGTGGAGGCGATGGCCCACTTTGAGGCAAACGGTATTCGCATCCTCGCATCGAACCTGGAGTCTGAAGACTGGAAGCACTGCTTCCTGCATCCGAAGGACACCTTTGGCGCGTTGATTCAAGTCTTCGAGGAAAATGAAAAGACGAAGGCGCTTTCGGGCGAGTAATGGTGACCAAGAATGTCCTGGGGCGGGACATCTATGGAATGGTGGCGCGGATGGCCTCGTCCAGCAAGAGTGCGTGAATTAGAAAAGGCCACGTGAAAAACTCACGTGGCCTCGAAGGTCTTGTGGTAGGGTCTGAAGGTTTACAGCCCCGCTTTGCTTTTGAGCGCGTCCGCTTGGTCCGTCTCTTCCCAACGGAAACCCTGATCTTCCCGACCGAAATGACCATACGCGGCGGTCTTTCGGTAGATGGGTTTCAAGAGGTCCAGCATTTTGATGATTCCGGCAGGGCGGCAATCAAAATGCTCCATGATGATTGAGCCGATCTTCTCATCGTCAATCGCGCCGGTACCGAAACTGGTTACGTTAATCGAAACCGGTTCCGCAACGCCGATCGCGTAGGCCAATTGGACCTCGCAGCGTTCGGCCATACCTGCCGCCACGACATTCTTCGCGATGTACCGCGCCATATAGGCCGCCGAACGATCCACTTTCGAAGGATCCTTGCCGCTGAATGCGCCGCCGCCGTGCCGGCCCATTCCGCCGTAGGTGTCCACGATGATCTTCCGGCCCGTCAACCCACAGTCGCCTACCGGTCCACCAACGACGAACAGTCCGGTCGGATTGATGTGTGTCTTGATTTCGCCTTTGACAAATTCCTGGGGAAGCGTAGGCTCGATGACCTTCTCGATAATGGACTTCCGAATCTCTTCGTTGCTTACATTCGGAGAGTGTTGATTGGAAATGACTATTGTGTCGATGCGAACTGGCT
>JAPYPO010000135.1:0-3373 GCA_029937645.1 Candidatus Hydrogenedentota bacterium | reverse complement strand
TCATCGACGTACTCGACCGTTACCTGTGTTTTGCCGTCGGGTTGAAGCCAGGGCAACTCTCCGCTCTTGCGCAACGCGGACAGGCGCAGGCCGAGCTTGTGCGAAAGCAATACGGGCAGGGGCATTAGCTCCGGCGTTTCGTTTGTTGCGTAGCCGAACATCATGCCTTGGTCGCCGGCGCCCTGTTCGGTGTGTTCGCCTTCTCCCTCGGTGACGCCCTGGGAAATATCGGGCGACTGCTTATCGAGGCTCACGATGACGGCGCAGGAATTTCCGTCGTAACCCGAATCGCCGCCGTTGTAACCAATATCCAAAATGGCCTGGCGCACGACGGCCGGAATGTCGACCGACGCCTTCGAGGTAATTTCGCCAGAAACGACGCAGAGGCCTGTGTTGACGAGTGTCTCACACGCGACACGACTCTCGGGATCTTGCTCTAGCATCGCATCCAAGACTGCGTCCGAAATCTGATCCGAGACCTTGTCGGGATGACCTTCCGTTACGGACTCCGATGTAAATAAAATACCTTTGCCGTTTGCGCTCATTCGGTGCTCCTAGCAGAGTGGGGGGAATTCGGTAGCGGCGAAGAGATTGCGCCTGTCTAATCTTCCGTAGAACTATCCGACGCCGAATGGGCACTCGTGTCGAGCCGGAAGCCGGGGCCCATCGTGCTACTGACGGTGCAGCTTTTTAGATAGGTGCCTTTGCACGCGGAAGGCCGGGCCTTGAGAATGGTATCCAGGACCAGTTCCGCGTTCTCATAGATCTGATCGACGCCAAACGAGGCCTTGCCTACGGGGACGTGTATGTTTGAATTCTTATCCACGCGGAAATCGATCTTGCCCTTCTTGATTTCCGTGACCGCTTCGCCGACCTTTGGCGTGACCGAGCCGGCTTTCGGACTGGGCATGAGGCCCCGTGGTCCGAGCACTCTACCCAGCTTGCCGACCTCGCCCATCATGTCTGGCGCGGCAACCACGGCATCAAAATCCGTCCAGCCGCCTTTCACCTTCTCAACCAATTCGTCCGAGCCGGCCTCGATAGCTCCGGCGGCCTTTGCCTCTTCGATCTGGGCGTCCGATTTGCAGAATACGACGACGGCGACATCTTTGCCCGTTCCGTGCGGAAGGGGAACGGAGCCGCGCACCATCTGATCCGCGTGCCGGGGATCCACGCCTAAGTAAAAAGCGAGTTCGATGGTTTCGTCAAACTTCGCGGTTGCACACTCCTTGCAGCCTGCCACGGCATCCTGCAACGAAAACCGCTTGTCCGGGTCGGTCTTATCCGCAAATCCGGCCTGTCGTTTTCCTAATTTTGGCATGATTGTTCTCCGTGTGGTTGCTAACGGGCGCAGGACGCCCTCCCACTTTGTTATACCCAAAGGCCCGCCGTCAACCGCGGAGGCCTGATTCAACACTATGCGTCTACCGTGATTCCCATGCTGCGGGCGGTGCCGGCCATCATGCGGATGGCGGCTTCGTCCGAAGCGGCGTTCAAGTCCGCCTTCTTGATCTCAATGATCTCGCGAAGCTGATCCGTGGTGACGTTGCCCACTTTAATCTTATTCGGTTCGCCCGAGGCCTTGGCAAGCTGTGCCGCGCGCTTGATCAAGACCGCCGCAGGCGGACTCTTCGTGATGAAGCTGAAGCTTCGGTCTTGATAGACCTCGATCACCACCGGGATAATCAGTCCCTGCTGATCCTTTGTGCGCTCATTGAACTGTTTGCAAAAGTCCATGATATTTACGCCGTGCTGGCCCAGCGCCGGGCCGATGGGAGGCGCAGGATTAGCCTGGCCTGCGGGGCACTGTAATTTAATCATGCCCATAAGGGGTTTCTTGGAAGCCGCCATTGTATCTTTCTCCGTTTAAGTCTTCTTAGAGCTTCTCTACTTGCCAGAAGTCCACTTCCACGCTCGTCAGGCGCTCAAATATCTCGACCATGACTTTCATCTTCGCGCGTTCTTCGTTAATTTCATCAATATTGCCCATAAAATTCGTGAACGGCCCGTCGATAATCTTCACGCGCTCGCTCGTCTCGAACTCTACCTTAGGACGCGGTCGCTCACGTTCGCCGCGAATTTCTTCGATAATCGCGTTCACTTCGCCCTCATCGAGCGGCGTGGGTGTCGTCCGGGTTCCGATGAAACCGGATACGCCGGGCGTCTCCTTGATCAAATGCCACAAGTCCGGGTTTTTCTCCGGATGATCGGGAAGCTGAATCAGCACGTAGCCGGGGAAGAACTTCCGCTTCGAGATCTTCTTCTCGCCCGATTTGTACTCCGCCACTTCCTCCATGGGAATCAAAATATTCGCGATGTTATCGAGCAGATTTTCTTGGTCCGCCTGAATCAATAGATGCTTCTTGACGTTCGCCTCTTGTCCGGAATGGGCATGGATGGCAAACCACCGCCGGACCACGCCATCGTCAGGTGGATCGACGACGAGCGGCTCAACTTCCGGCTCAGTATCGACGGCCGGATCTGTATCGGCAGCCGACTCAGTATCGACGGCCGGTTTTACCTTCTCCTTCTCCTCCTTTGCGTCGACCGGATCGAGGATGCTTTCCGGTTCCAGAGGAGGGTCTTCAGGAGTCACTTCGTCTGTCACGAATCTCTCCCTTACGTCAGCTTAAACAGCCAGAGGACAATATTTTGGAGCACCACATCCATGCCACCGATAATCACGGCAAAAAGGCCCAGAAACATCATGACCACCGTCGTCGACGCTTTTAAGTCTTCCTGCGTCGGCCATGTGACCTTTTCCATTTCCGTGCGCACTTCGCCGCCGTATATCTTCGCCCGTGCCACAAGGCCGGGTTTTGACGTGCTCGCTTGATTTGCCATGTCTATGTTTCCTGCTGGGTAGGGCCGCCGTTGCGGACCCGCTAAAAGTATCTTAAGAAAGCAAGTACCTATCTCAAAAAACTCATGTCTTCTAAAAAATGGCAGGCCTGGAGGGACTTGAACCCCCAACCTTCGGCTTTGGAGGCCGCTGCTCTACCAATTAAGCTACAGGCCTGTGTAGAACAATTTGGGGCGCGGCTACTTAATTTCCCGGTGAAGCGTGTGCTTCCGCTCGAACTTGCAATATTTCTTAAGCTCGTGGCGTTCCGGACGCTTTCGTTTGTCCCGGGTCGTTGTGTAGTTGCGCTGCTTGCATTCCGTACACTGGAGAATTACATTCTCACGCATAATCGTGTCTCTATAGTCTGTCGTCATTCGCCGCGCTGCGCCGCGCGGACAAACTCCGACCCAATACCAATTCCATCGGCCCGCCGTCAGGCAGCGCCGAATCAAAATCTTTATTCGATAACTTTGGTCACGACGCCCGAGGCGACGGTGCGGCCGCCTTCGCGGATGGCGAAGCGTAATT
>JAPYPO010000134.1 GCA_029937645.1 Candidatus Hydrogenedentota bacterium | reverse complement strand
GATGCCGGCGGATCTCAAGATGACTCTTCCAAATGGGAAATCCGGGTTAAAACGTTCTAGCAGCCCGCGCTCGACTCTTGCCGGGCTATTGGGCCTCGTTGCGCGGCAATCCCGCTCGACTCTATACTATGGGGCCTATATCCGTACATCACAGGTTTTGAACCCGGAGGTTTCATGCAGTCCGAAGATCGTCTCATCCATTTTTCAAGCGAGTTAATTCACGCCCCGCGGCAACATGCGCGGCCCGCGTTGCAGAAGTTGTATTACGAGCTGTCGCAAACCCGGCATGGCACCTATGACAATACGGATTTCTCGCAGCCGACGCACGCGCGCTTTCACACGCGGCGGGGCGCGAAGGCTCAATCGGCAGCCCTGTTCCTGCCGGACCGTTGTGTGCTGATTGAAGAGTGGGTGGAGATCGCCCTGTCCGACTTTTCTGAGCGGGTGTTCACGGTGGCGCAGCGCGTCTTGGACGACTTGGCTGTGCCGGCTTTTGTGGCGCAGACGGCGACGCTCCGATCCACGTTTGCCCTGACGCACTACGCCGATGCGCGGGAATTTCTCATGGAGCGCGTTTGCCGCCAGGGGGGGCAGATCGGCCCTCATTTTAAGCGTCCCATCGCGACGGGCGGCCTTCGGTTTGCCCTTCCCGAAGGCCCCGGGCATTCGGGGAATCTCAATGTACTGATCGAATCGTTTCGCAACGATGCCCGGGAGGTGTTTGTGGAGGTCAAAGGGGTTTTCCCCAACCGAAACGTTACGGGCGAAAACCTGGAGACCTTGCGCGAGCCGATTTCGGTCTGCCGTGAATTCATCACAAACTGCGTATTTCCTTTTCTCAATCAGTACGACACCCCGGCGGAAGATCCGGTCTAGCCGGATATCTTCCTGTACGAGAACGCAACGCCCATGGATGCTTCCCCCATCGTATCGGTCATACTGCCGTGTTTCAATGCGGCGGACACCTTACCTGAATGTCTTGAATCGCTTGCGCGGCAATCCTTTCAGGATTGGGAGATCGTCGCTGTGGACGACGGGTCGATTGACGAAACCCCGGACATCTTACGCGCGTTTGCGGCCCAGCATTCGAACGTTCGAATCATCTCGATGGCGCATTCGGGGATCGTGGCCGCGTTGCAACGGGCCTGCGCCGAAGCGAAGGGTACCTATCTAGCACGAATGGATGCGGATGATGTTGCCGATGCGGACCGGTTCGCGCAGCAGGTGTCGATGATGGAACGCGGTGGCTTGGACTTGTGTGGGACGCGGGTCGTGCATTGGGGCTCTGAACCCGGCGAGGGCCTTGCCCGGTACATTGAGTGGATAAACGGGCTTGTGGATCATGATTCGATAGTTCGAAATCTGTTCATCGAGTGCCCGATTCCTCACCCTACGTTCATGATGTCTCGATCGGCCTACGATGCATCGGGGGGCTACCAAGATCAAGGATGGCCCGAGGATTACGATTTGATCATGCGGTTCTATTTGGCTGGATTTCGGTTTGGCAAAACGTCGGAACCGCTGCTGCAGTGGCGGCATTCGGAGGGCCGACTGTCTCGAATCGATGAGCGGTATAGCCCCGAAAAGTTCCGCCGACTGAAACGCCACTATCTTGCGCTTTCTCACCTTTCGGGCAGCCGCGCGTTTTATCAATGGGGCGCGGGCTCTGTCGGTAAGAATTGGCTGCGCGAATGGGAGGCGGAAAAGCCGAGGGCCGTTGTCGATCTCCATCCGCGAAAAATCGGGAAAAAAATTCACGGCGTCCGCGTGATTGCGCAGGAAGACTTGCCGGGACCGGAGGCGGCATTTACGGTCGTAGCGGTCGGCGCGCCCGGCGCCCGCGAAGAGATTCGCGAATGGTTTAACAGCAGGGGCTACGAGGAATTGCGCGACTACTTATTTCTCGCCTGAGCGGCGCACACTTAATTATCATCGTCTTCTTCGTCTGAATTCTCTTCCTCGTCCGGCGCTACTTCGATTTCCACCGGCGCGAACTCAATCAAAAGCGTCACCTCAAGTCCAGGAATCGCTTCCTCAAGCGCGCGTGCGCCTTCCTCGGTGCAATTCGAATCAAGGAGATAAAGCTTGCGCAGGTGGGTGAGGGGCTTCAGATGTTCGAGGCCGTCATCGCCGACCTCGGTGTCGTACAAGTTTAAGTACTCAAGGTGTTCCAGGTTTGACAGATGGGCCAGTCCGGCGTCTCCAATTTTTGTGTGTTCCAGGTGTATCCGCGTGAGCTTCGGCAACTTGGCGACCGCGCTGAGGCCCGCGTCGGTCACGGTCGAACCCGCAAGGTTGAGCCAGGTAACGTGGTCGGACACCGGTGCAAGAAGGGCCAGATCCCCATCGCCCACCCCGTTCTCGGCGCGCGCGAAGTCGACTCGAAGAAGACTGTTGTCCTGTGCGATAGGCATGGCCAGCGCCCCCTTCGCAATCAGAGCGGCCAATGCTTTTTCTGGCGCGGCGGTTAGCCCTTCGGCCAAGACCGTCACCGCGCTGGGTTCGGAAGCCCCCCGTCCGTGCCCCGGAAGAAGTTCAGGCGGAACCCAACCTTCCGCTTTTCCACCGCCCTCCAGCCATAGGCGGATGAGGACGATCTGTTCGCGCGTTAGGGGGTCGCCTTCCCCGGGCATGCGGTCGGCTTCAGCTTCCGGATCCGCGATGAGTCGGTAGATGAGGCTTTCCGTAATATCGCCGGCGCCGGTGAGTTCTTCTTCGGTCAGCCACTCCGTGTCGTCGAAGCGAAGCTGTTCCTCCTGCTCATCCGGCCCGTGACACTCGATGCAGCGCTCTTCGAAAATCGGCCAGACGTCCTTTCCAAAATCGAGGGTTTGCGCCTGCGATGGGGCAACCAACAGCAGAGCAGTCAATAGTGCAAAAGACGAAATCACGTTTCTTTGTGTAGGCATGGTTCACTCCAATAAAATCAATACTTTCGGAGGATTCTACACCCATTTATCCTGAATTATCCACACAGGCGAACGCTCAGTTCATTCCTCAAATCGCCGGATAACTTCGCAGCGGCGCGCTCCGACGTCTCCCATTGCGATAACGGGTGAACGTACCTCTCTCCTGTTGGATGTTGAGCTCATTTGGTTTCACCCTCTCATCGTAGGCCTTTGACAGCGCCGCTCTACGCTACCCGGCGACGGGGTTCATTTCATCGCCAGGGGGCGCGTGGTATACTGGGTGCTCAGTGGTTTGGTGCGCGTTACGCAGATGAATTGAGGGTCCTTTTTTAGCATGTCGGGAAAATTTCCAGCGTGGCTCCGTCGCCCTTGGGCCTCTGGGACCGACTTTGGTTTCACAAAGGAGGTCATCGAAGATCTCGAATTGAACACGGTCTGCCAGAGCGCTCGCTGCCCGAATATCGGCGAATGCTGGGCAAAAGGGACGGCCACGGTGATGGTGCTGGGAAATATTTGCAGCCGGAATTGTGGCTTTTGCTCGGTACCCTCCGGGCGCCCCATGCCGCTCGATGCGGACGAGCCAGCCCATGTGGCGGAGGCGGTGCGGCGGATGGGCCTCAAGCACGCGGTGGTAACGACGGTCGTGCGCGATGACTTGGAGGATGGCGGCGCCAAACACATCGCGCAGACCATCGAAGCGATTCATCGGCTCAACCCGGATACCTCCGTGGAGATCCTCGTGTCGGATTACAACGGCGAGGACGAGGCTATCCAGGCTATTCTCGACGCGCGGCCAGAGGTATTTTGTCATAACGTTGAAACGACACGCCGCCTGCACCCCAAGATTCGGGACCGGCGATTCGATTATGACAATACGCTCGACGCCCTCAGGTTAGCCCGGGAATATGCGCCCCGAAGCATCATCAAGACCGCCCTGATGGTGGGCCACGGGGAGTCGCCGGAAGAAGTCGAGGAGACGCTGAAGGATATCGCGGATACCGGTTGCGATGTGGTGTGCATCGGCCACTATCTTCGACCGACGAAGCAGCAAGCCGAAGTGCATGAATTCGTGCCGCCCGAGCGCTTCAAACAGTACGAGGAGCACGCGTACGCGCTTGGGTTTAAGCATGCCGTATCGGGCCCGTTCGTGCGCAGTTCCTACCGCTCCGAAGAAATCTTGGATACCGATTTTGCCCGGGAGCGCTTGGCGCTGGTGTGACGCGCGACGCTCTTGGTTTCGATTTCATCCATCTGGGCGCGTTCCGCGCTATGGAATACAACGTGAACGGGAGCTGAGTTTTCGATGCGTGTGGATATGGTGTTGCCCGACTTGGGCGAAGACGCCGTTCAGGATGTTACGGTGTCGGCGTGGCTGGCGAAGAAGGGCGCTCGCCTAAGCGAGGGGGATGATCTGCTGGAAATCACGACGGACAAGGCCGCCTTCTGTGTACCCTGTCCACGGGACGGAACGCTTGCGGAACTCTCGGTAGGCGAAGGCGATGTGATCCATGTGGGGGATGTCTTGGGCGCACTTGAAGTGTGAGCGGCGGCGGCGAGATATTCTGTGCTAAGCCCGAAGGATTACTCGATTGAACAGACGACCATGGTCTGATCGTCTAGCGAACGTTCGCCCAATTCGAATGCGGCGATGCGATTTTGCAAGAACTCTATTGCCTTTTTAGGTTCCGAGGGGGCTTCGAGGAAGCCGGCTTCCAACCGGTCGACGCCGTACAAGACATGCTCTGGGGATGAGGCATCGGTCACGCCGTCGGTATATAGCAACATGCAATCCCCGGGTTCAAAGGTGATTTCGCCTTCGTCGTATTCGGCGTCCGCCACGACGCCCAAAGGAAACCCTTGCGCTTTATCAAGGCGGCAATTCGGAGATCCCGGTTGGCTGGCCTTTACAAAGGGTATTTCGTGTCCCGCGCGTGCATAGCGCATCGTGCGCGTCGCCGGGTCGAAGATTCCACAGAAAGCGGTCACCATGCAATGGCGAGTCTGCCAACTTTTCAGGTGGTGGTTTAGATACTCCAGCAGGGCCGCTGGCCCACCGAGCGGCGTGGGGATCCGGGCAAGCAATGCGTGCATCAAGGCGACGATTACCGCTGCCGATGCGCCGTGGCCCGCGGCATCCGCGATAATGATGGCCCAGGGCGCGGGCGTATCCGTCCCGTTTTCCCTTGGCAACTCGATGAAGCGAAAGTAATCGCCGCCGGCCCGGTCGAAGGTCAGATAACTTGCGGCGAAGTCCATCCCCGGTACGTCTTGCTTCGAGTCGAACAGGAGCTGGCGCTCGATGTCGGCGATTTCATTTACTTCGTGCTGGATGAGGGCCTGGGCCTTCTCCAATTTTTGGGTGATCGTAAGACTTTCCAGAACGCCGCCGATGAGGTTGCCACGCATGATGGCTTCGGGCAGATCGTCCCGCGAAAAGGAACGCGTGTCGCGGCTCAAGATGACCAGCCAGTCGCCGGGATCCAAACGCGTGTGAATTGGAATCGCCATGGCGGCACCGTAGACGGCCAATTGATCCGCCAATACGGGGTCGTCTTTGAGGAAGAGATCGTGTATCAACTTGGGGTCGGCGGTGTGTACGATTTCTCCCAGAAATCCACCTTCATACTCAGGAAAGCCTTCAAGATTTTCGCCCCAGGCCTCTGCCCCGATGTGCACGGCCCCGTCGTCATCGGTAAACCGAGTGATGCGATAGTGTCCCTGCGGTAGGCCATGGGTGGCTAGGCGGATGTATCCCCTGGGGCCCTGAATCTGCGCCATACCGGAAATGACGGTAGTCAACAAGACTTCAGGATCTTCGATCGCGGCGACCCGGCTGAACAGACTGTTATACTCAAGAACGCGCGAATCCCGCTTTTCCATCAACCATTCCATCTACAGTCTCCGGGCCTGTTTGGAAATTGGCGTCCGCCCCACCCCATTACACGGCGGACACGAGAACGGGAAACGCACACGTAGCGCTTGCCGCGCTCTTATGGCCTTGATTTTACCTATCCCGCATTCTATCGAATTCGGCCTCGCGACACAATGGGGCCCTCGGCGGCGGATCGCGAGCAGCTTATTTTGCGCTGATGGCATACTCCCGTTTGCGGGAATCGGCGCGTGGAAAGCCGTCGGCAGCGGATTCAGGGAACGTGTACTTCACGTTGTCGATGAGCCGGGTGGCGCCGACATGCGCTGCAGCCGCCAGCAGAACGTTCCCCTGCGCTACGGCAAGCGGTTCGATGCTGTCCGCGTCCACCACGGCGACATAATCAATGTCGAGATCCGCTAGTTCCGCGCGGACAGCTTCTTCGATCCGACGGATGTCGCGCTCGCCGCGTTGCATCAATTCCAGACCCCGCGCGAGGGCTTTGGAAAGATTCAGGGCCTCGAGCCGCTCGGCGGACGAGAGGTATTGATTGCGCGAACTGAGCGCCAGGCCATCGGCATCTCTCACGATGGGGAGTTCGACCACTTCAATATCAAAATCGAGATCGCGGACCATACGTTTGATCACGGCGCATTGCTGCGCGTCCTTCTGTCCGAAATAGGCCCGGTGCGGCAGAACCGCGTTGAAGAGTTTTGTCACAACGGTCGCCACCCCGCGAAAGAAGTGTGGGCGCGAACCGCCGCATAGGCCATCTTGGACGCGCTCGACGGTCAGGTAGCTGGCGAAGTCTTGGCCATACATGCTGGACGAGGTCGGCGCGTAGACCGCGTCGATCCCGATTCCCTCGGCGAGCGCCAAGTCCGCTTCAAAAGTGCGGGGATAGCGGTCGAAGTCTTCGTGCGGCGCGAACTGGGCCGGATTGACGAAGATACTCAACACCGATACATCGTTACAGCTCACCGATTCGCGCATGAGGCTCGCGTGGCCTTCGTGGAGGCCGCCCATGGTCGGCACCAGCCCAACCGTCCGGCCCGCACAACGTTGCTCGAAAGTCCACTGCCGCATGGCGCGGGGGCTCTTAATGATGGGTACGCTCATTGGTATTCGTGCTCCTTTGCGGGAAACGTTTCGGATTTAACTTCACGGATGTAGTCGCCCACGGCGCTCGAAAGAAGACCGCGAACGTCGGCGAAGGTTTTTGAAAATCGGGTCTTTCCCCAACCGAGGATGTCGTAGATGACGAGAATTTGACCGTCACAGCCGGAACCGGCACCTATGCCGATCACCGGGATGCTAAGGCTGGCAGAGATTTCCTGGGCTAAATCGGGTGGCACGCATTCCAGCACGACGCCGAAGCAACCAATTTTTTCGAGTTCCAACGCGTCCAACTTCATCTGCTCGCGCGCCGCCTTATCACGCCCCTGAACTTTGAATCCACCAAATTGATGAATCGATTGCGGGGTCAGCCCGAGGTGGCCCATCACCGGGATGTCGGCGTCGAGAATGGCGTGGATCGCACGGCCTATACGCCGGGGCGGCCCTTCCAGTTTTACGCAATGCGCACCGCCTTCGGCCACGAAGCGTCCGGCATTGCGGACCGCCTCTTCGGGCGATATCTGATAGGACATGAACGGCAGGTCCGCGATGACGAGGCAATTGCTCGCGCCCGCGGCCACAGTCTTCGTGTGGTGCAGCAACTCATCGACGGTGATGCCGAGGGTCGTCTCGCGGCCCATCACCGTCATCGCGCAGGAATCGCCCACGAGAATGGCGTCGATACCCGCCTCATCTATGATCAAGGCGAAAGGGAAATCGTAGGCGGTGAGCAGGGCAAGTTTCTCGCCCGCCGCTTTCTTGGCGACGAAACGAGGCACGGTCATGCGTGCCATAGCTAGATCTCCTGAACCGTGACGATGGCCGTCCCGGTCCCATCTGGGCTCCAAGCGGAGCGGCTCAGTGGTCTAGTTCGTACCTCTTCACCTCGCCCATTGCCTCAGGCGAAGCCGCAAGCTCCGACAGCGTCCTGCCCGTCACCGGCTCTCTCGTGTCCCCTGCGATCTCCGCTAGAGGTACAAGAACGAATGCCCGGTTCTGGTATTCGGGATGCGGGAGCGTCAGACTCAGCGTCTGACGCACCGTATCTCCCCACAGAATAATGTCGATGTCGATGGCGCGGGGTCCCCAACGGGCTCCCGACCGCCGACCTAGCGTGCGTTCGATGCACTTGACAGCCTTCAGGAGTTCAAGCGGAGCCAGCTCCGTCTCGATCTCAGCCGCCAAATTAATGAAATCAGGTTGGCCTTCCATTCCCCATGGCGCAGTTTCGTAAAACGACGACACGCGAAGTACATCCACACCCTGCACACCCCGGAGCAATCCAAGGGCGGAATCGAGCAGTTTCGTTCGATTCCCAAGGTTGCTGCCTAGACTGAGCAGTACGGACATAATATCCCGCGTGGCCGCGAAAACGCGTCAGGCGAACCGGCCAACTGAGATAATTGTACCAAGCAATGCCAATCTGCGCAAGGGGAGCGATAATTCCCTGCGGGGTCGACAATTCCCTAGGGCGCTCCTAGGCCACAACCGTGCCATGACCTCTCTTTAGAGAAAAAACTTCCGGGTTCTGACCTTGCGCGTAGGCTTCCTGACAAGGATAGAATCTCCCGGGTGGCACCTCCAAACAAGTTTGAAGGTGCCACCCGTTCTACTTTCTTCTTGCCTTTTCCGCTTGGCCGGGTATTCATGGGTAGAATAGTCGAAGGTAGGGCCGGAGCGGCTGGGAATACACTTCATGATCCAAGGCGACAGTGAACTTCTCGAACGATGGGCGACGGTGCGGGACGCGGAGGCCTTCAAGGTACTCTCGAAGCGCCATGCTGTCATGGTCTGATTTGCTGGGAGGCTTGGCCCTCGCTAGAGGTTGCTCGGATAAGAGAGGCGGACTCACGTTGAAGAGATTGTCACGTCGCTTCCTGCGGTCGCTCCTTGCAATGACAGAAAGCATGGTTTTTCTGAGCGAACATAAGTTGGCTTCGTTATGAATCAATGCACTAGAAGAGAAAATGTTCCTGCTCTTCCGTCACGTCAGTTGCCGCTTGACTTGGCCTTCCAGGAGGACAACCTGTAACAGGCGAAGCAGGCGATTGCGGTCATGAACACCCCTAAAGCCAGAAGGGCGTAATCGTCGAGAAGCGGCACTGCGGACACAGAACCGACGGGATTCTGACGGATGACGGTACCGGCGGGCATGGTGTCACTGTATTCGTATGTCACCGTGCCGACGGTGAGGCCGTAAGAGGTAATTACGGTTTCGGCTAACTCTTCGGGTAAGCCGACTACGATGGGTACTCCTTCAATCGGAGGCGGCGATTGGGCGAGGTAGAGCGCAGCTACCATCGTGGCTACTAAAGGTATTGTCATGTTGCTTCGACGGCATTCCTTCTCCCCTTGGATCCTGTTAAGCCAGGGATAATATCACATCGGCCCTAAAGAGACCTACTCGGCGCTTGTGCTTGCATTCAAATTTCAAGTGCATTAGTTTCTGTTGCGAAAAGGGATTCTGCAAACCTTTCGCTACAAAAAGCCACCAGGTTTGTCATCCTTCGCTTCGCTCAGGGTGACAGAACGGCTCTGTGATTCTGAAATTGTGTTCATTCTAACCGAGATTACCCATATGGACCCGTCGGCGACCGGAGCCAATGAGATTGA
>JAPYPO010000726.1 GCA_029937645.1 Candidatus Hydrogenedentota bacterium | reverse complement strand
GGGCGAGGGCGAGGGCGAGGGCGAGGGCGAGGGCGAGGTGCCCGATCTTTGTGCATCACTTGACGAAATTGCCTCGCAGATCGATATGTTCATGATAGATTTCGGTATTTCGGAGGCTGATTTCGATGCCGACGGAATTGATGACGAATATACGCTGGCGCTGCTCGACGTAATATGCAGCCGCGATCTTGAGGACGACTTACGGATAGCGACATTGAACGCCTTCGACATTAACCGGATGAATCTGGAGTCGGAACCGCTGTTTGTATCTTTGCAAGCCTACGAGCAAGGGCTGGCAGCCCTAATGCTGCTATCGACGGAAATGCGGATGGCGGTGGAGGACGCGCTTGCGGGCCAGAGTATTACGCTCTCGGGCGTATATGAAGTCGTCACCGTGTCGGGCGGCGTGTTCATGCCATCGGCGCTGAAGGGACTAAGCCTCGCCGACGGTTATGAAGCCTTTCACGTAGCGCCCAAGGCGGTTGAGGAACCCTATTCAGCGACGGGCGACCTCGATGGAGACGGAACCACCAACTTGCTGGAATACCAAAATATCCTGGCGCTCGGCGGTACACCGGCGGAGTTCGCGAATTCGGCAAACGATGTGATGAACAACGGGACGCAGCTTCCCGGCGGCGAGGGTGAAGGCGAGGGCGAGGGCGAAGGCGAAGGAGAGCGTCCCCTATGTGGCGCTTCATGGAGAGACGGCGCGCCAATCACCAACGGCATGGGCGACGTCGCGCTGCTCATTCTTTGCGTGGGAGCCCTGCTCTATCATCAGCGGAGGAGGACAACGGAGCGGGTGGTGGCGCAAAAGTGTAGCGCAAAAATGTAGCGCCTAGATAGAAGCCTCTATTTGGGAAGGCTCTCTACAATGCGACGTGCGATGTGGGGCGGGCACCCATCGCAGCCGCCGTCGTGATGGTTGTGTGAGTCGGGCACGGCATGAGGGAGGGATTTATCCTCCATCACGCTTTGCAGTATATTGCCTTGTGCATTTCCGAGCTTATATTGATCGTCGCCCAGCACGAGACCGCAGGTGAACAGCTCACCGTCAATACCCACGCACGCAATATCTTCGGGACTCTGGCACAATTCGGCGTCGTTCAGTTCCCGCACATTCGCAATGCACACATTTATCCCACGCTCCCGAAGCGGATCGAGCACCGTGGCATCCGACTTGTCCACCACGATGTAGGTTTTTTCCGAGTCGAGCTTGGACAGGTATTCGAGTTCTAAGTCCTGAAGGCATTCGCCGCGAAGGTGTAACCCGACCCGCATCCCGTATTCCCGTTGAGCCCAATCGCACATGTGCCAGACTTCTGGATACTCAGAAAGGCACGCACCCACATAGATGATCATCCACTCCGCGCCCAGAGAACAGGACTCGTCGATAATATTGAGCCAGTCCTCTTCGGAGAGGCCGGAAGCGGAGTCCGCAGCCGACCGCTTACGCGCCAACCCTTCTTCCGTGACGTAGATCCAAAGGTATTTGACAGTCGCTGGTGCGTTGGAGGCACCGTTTTCAAACTGCCGCGCGCAGTCAGCCAATTTACTGGAAATGCGCTTGGGAACTGAAAACGGATCTGGAGTACCAGAAGAGCTATCCCAATAAGTCTTTGACTTTGATATCCCGCTCACCAAACGCTCCCTACTCACCCCTAAAAAACTGGCTCCGTTAGAACCAACCCCTCAGTTGAGCAATTTATTTCCCACATAGAGGGCTTGCGGTCACGACAGAGGCCATAACCCTGCCGCGCAAGCCTCGACTTAACCCGGATTTCCCATTTGGAAGAGTCATCTTGAGATCCGCCGGCATCGTTT
>JAPYPO010000725.1 GCA_029937645.1 Candidatus Hydrogenedentota bacterium | reverse complement strand
AAACGATGTCTGCGGATCTAAAGATGACTTTTCTAAATGGGAAATCCGGGCTTAGTAGAAGCGACGCGGCAGTCCTCTTCCGCGCTCCGGTAACATGTGCTGGAGCCATTAATTGCGGCGGTCGGGAGAAGATTGCTTCACATTCGTTCGCAATGACAATCAGTTATTCGACTCAGCACTTAGGGGAGGGCGGGCATCCTGCCCGCCTTTTAACGCGGGCGAGACGCCCGCGCTCCCTTGGTTTTCTTGGAGCGAGGATACTTGACTAATTAGTTCCCGTTGCGGAAATGATCTCTGAATTAATCCAGCGGCGGCAGTGCTTTCGCCGTTCCCTGGGCTCGGTCCTCAGCCGTCTTGTCCAAGAACGCGTCGATAGTCATGGCGCCCAAATCACCTTCCGAACGATCCCGCACCGCCACGGTACCCTCTTCCACTTCCTTCTTTCCGAGGATAAAGGCGTAGGGAATCTTTTGGTTTTGTGCGTCGCGAATCTTGGCGTTCATCCGTTGGGACGATGCGTCGACTTCCGCGCGGAACCCGGACTCCTTTAGCTGCGCCAGCACTTGGTAGGCGTAGTCATGCTGTTCGTCTGTAATGGGGATCAGCATAACCTGGACCGGCGCCAGCCACAACGGAAACGCGCCCTTGTAGTGTTCGACCAGCATCGCGAAAAAACGCTCCGCGCTGCCGAACAGCGCCCGGTGCACCATGTACGGCCGATGCTTCTCGCCATCGTCCCCGATGTACGACATCTCGAAACGCTCCGGCAAATTGAAGTCAAGCTGAACCGTGCTCAACTGCCATTCGCGACCGAGCGCGTCCCGCAGTTTCAGGTCGATCTTCGGTCCGTAGAACGCGCCGCCCCCTTCGTCGATATCAAAGGGCACGCCTTCGGCTTCGAGCGCCGCGCGCAGATCCGATTCCGCGCTTTCCCACTTCGCCGGCTCGCCGATTGATTTTTCTGGAGGCCTCGTGGACAGGTAGGCCTTGATGTCAGACAGACCGAATTCGTTCAGAACGTACAGGGAAAAACGCAGCGCGTTCCGAACTTCCTGCCCTAACTGATCCGGTGTGCAGAAAATATGGGCATCGTCCTGGGTAAAACCGCGGACACGTGTCATGCCATGCAACGCACCGCTTCGCTCGTAGCGGTACACCGTCCCGAATTCGGCCAGACGCAGCGGCAACTCCCGGTACGACCGGGGGCGCACCTTGTAAATTTGAATGTGGAAGGGGCAGTTCATCGGCTTGAGATAATATTCCTCGCCGTCGATTTCCATCGGCGCATACATGTCGTCCTTATAGAAATCGAGATGCCCCGACGTTTCCCATAGCGCCGCCTTGCCAATATGCGGCGTGTTGACGAATTCGTATCCGTTGAGCTGGTGGGCGGCCATGCTGAAGCGCTCCGAAAGATACCGTATCAGCCCCCCCTTCGGCTGCCACAGAATCAGCCCTTGGCCGACTGCGTTCGAGGTCGTGTACAGTTCCAACTGCTTGTTCAGGAGGCGGTGATCCCGCTCTTTCGCCTCCTTAAGACGATTCAGATGAGCCTTCAGGTCGCCCTTGGAATGCCACGCCGTCCCATAGATCCGCTGCAACTGAGGATTCTTCTCATTGCCACGCCAGTACGCCGACGAAACGTGAAACAGCTTGATGCCCTTCGGATGGAGCTTCCCCGTGCTCTCCACGTGGGGTCCGCGGCACAGATCGACGAAATCGCCGTTGCGGTACATGGTCAGTTTCGGCGCGTCTCCAACCGAACGCTCAAGGTTGTCATCCAAGCTGCCGCTCGAAATCAGCTCGATGAGTTCCGTCTTATAC
>JAPYPO010000724.1 GCA_029937645.1 Candidatus Hydrogenedentota bacterium | reverse complement strand
AGGCGACATCATGCGCCTCCTCGCCGAGCACGGCGCCGACATGGCCATAAGTATCGAAAGCGGCAAGGCCCCGCTCTTGATCGCCGCAGGCGTCGACCGTTCCCTCGCCGAACGCGCCGTTTCCGAAGAAGCCCTATTGACCGCCGTCCAGGCCGCCATCGAACTCGGGGCCAACGTCAACGACACCGATTCCAAAGGCAATACCGCCCTCCACGGTGCCGTGAGCCTCCGCTCCATAATAATCGTCCAGTACCTCGCAGACGCCGGTGGCGATGTCAACGCGAAAGACAAAGAAGGCCGAACACCGGTGAATATGGCCCAGTATGGTCGTGGAGAAGATCTGACAAAGACTCCGCTTGCTGTCCTGCTGCGCGAATTGAGTATCCCGCCGGCGCTTAGGGATTCGATGGATCAGTGGGAAGATACACCTGAACATGTGAGGAACGCAGTTCAAGCACTATTGACCGGAAAACTGCACAAGCGGGATGAAGAGGGGAAGGAAGAATAGGAAAGCAAGCGTCAGTGCGCGGTGTGCTCAGAAGCCGCTGGAGTTAGAGAGACGCGGGTCGAGTAAGAGGGGGCATTCAAGAACCCTCCAAACTAATTGGGCGCCTTGGATCGCGGCAATGCGGTAGGTAGAATGACCGCGCCGACGGCAATAGGCATTCCGCAAATTTTTTTACGACCGCAGGAGGACCGGCGCATGAAACACATTCACGTACTGTCGAGCCAACGCCACGCCAAGGCCCAATTCGAACCACTGCTGCAATTCGTAGGATTGCTCAGCGCCATTCTCGACCTATACGAAGACTTTACAGGGTTCTTAGGCTCGAAGAATAGTTCCGAATAGATCGGATATCGCACCGGGCTTTTGCGGAGTCGGCCCGTCAGTCCCCACGGCCACGAAAAATATCGGGCACAAAAAAGGCCAACAGGTAAGTCCATAACCTGTTGGCCTTAAGAAAATTATATGGTCGGGGCGAGAGGATTTGAACCTCCGACCTCTACACCCCCAGTGTAGCGCGCTAACCGGGCTGCGCCACGCCCCGAGACCATAAAGTGTACAAACGGATTCGATCAGTCACCGTCAAGCATATCAAGCAAGGCACGCGCCTCATCTTCGATCTTGCCGAGTAGCTGACGCGTTTCTGCGTTCGACTTCGGGCGACCCTCGCCGTATAGCTCCTGCGAAAGGCGTAGCCGGGCTCCCTGCGTCGTCAGCTTCTCGTGACGGACCAACTCTTTGATACGCCGCACAATGCCTATGTCATCCGGCATATAGTAACGGCGATTCGATCGATCCCGTTTCGGTTTCAATTGTGGGAACCGCGCTTCCCACTGGCGGAGGACATGAACGGGGACTTCCGTCAAGTCACTCACTTCCGAAATGCGATAGCGGCGGTCTTCAAGGGCCGACATGATAGGGTATTCCCGCTGGATAACTCAAGTTATAAATCTGCGCTGGACTTGGGACAGTATAGCGTGATCCCTTCAGCATGCGCGATGCTACCAGAGCGATGTCACGCAAAGTCGGCAAGTCGCAAAGAAGAAATGAGAAAAAGAGGGACTATAGTGTATGGGTTCATAATTGACCCGACCTAAGTTGTCATTGCGAGTCAGAACCCGCTTCGCGGGAAATTGGGATAAGGACAAAAGCGAGAACCGGGTGGCACCTTCAAACTTGTTTGGAGGTGGAGTTGTCCTCGTAAGTCCCCACCTCCAAACGAGTTTGAAGGTGCCACCGAAGACTCTGGAAATTTATGTCCTTAACAGCGAAGCGAAGCAATCTCTTTCGGCAGGCGAACTTGGGTTGAAGAGATTGCCAC
>JAPYPO010000133.1 GCA_029937645.1 Candidatus Hydrogenedentota bacterium | reverse complement strand
CGTCATAGCCCGTGCCAGTCGCTTTGAGTCGCTTGAACAGGTTGATTGTGATCTTCGCCTTGATTGGGATGTCCTCCGGTATTCTGGTCCTCTATTGGGTCCAAAATGAGTATACCAGAGGGGATCGCGGAGAACAAGAGCAGACATGGAAATATGCACTTAGCCCAAGTTTTATGGCTCTATTGGTATACAGTCATTCCTCGACGTTCTTGGGTGTTCACTGACGTATTGCCCGCCGAGGGCGGCGGTCCCACATTCAGGTTTTTTCGTTTAATCTGAGTTTCTTCCACAATTTACCCACAGTACGGAGGTGGTAAGCTGTTAAGGAAGTAGTTCTCAAGATCGCCACAAAATGGGACGGCATAGGAACGGTGCTAACTTTTTCGCTCGACCAGGCTTCCCGCGCCGGGTTAGCAAGGAAGACGCGGCAGCAAACGCAGACCGCACACAAAGCATGCCCCAAAAGTTTTTTGGAAAGGGGTTTGGGAAAAAACGTTTTTCAAAAACGGTTATTCCCCAAGAAACGAATCGTCGCGCTATCCTACTTCGCCGAAAGATCTGCGCAGACCAGCTCCGTGTCATTTCGCGCGAAGACATGTTTGTTCGCGTAGGCCGGATGCGACCATGCGACGCCCTTGCCCCGGTCGAGCTGGCCGGTACTGGGCTCGAGCAATTTGGCGCGGCTGATTTCGTGGAAGCCCTCGGGCGACAGCTTTGCGATGATCAACTCGCCCTGATCGTTGAACATCCAGACGCGATCTTCGTTGCGCACCGTGTGTATCGTTGCCCAACACTCGACCGGCACCGCAGTCGTGTCTTCCCATATCCGGTCGCCGTTCGAGGCATCGAGGCAACGCAGTTGGCCGTAGGAGTCAGCGCCGTACACGTAGTCGCCGATGAACACCGGGGTGCTGATCATGGCGTGGAGCGCGTCGGTGTCCTTCTCGTTGCGTCCACGGCGCTGCCAGATCTCTTCGATGCCCAGGCGGTCCTGCGGTAGGCGGAGCATGTAGGAGCCGTCGTAAAAGCAGGAGAGGAAGAGGCGATCCCCTTCGAGTACGGGCGTGGGCACGTTGATGACCATCCGCAGCGGAGGTGTTTCGTGTTTCCAGTAAACCTCTCCCGTCGCGGGGTCGAGGCCGACGATATGGTCGCCCGTCCAACACACCAATACCCGCCGCCCGGCCTGTTCCAAAATGATCGGGGCCGAGTAGGACACCTGGTCGTTGAGGGCGCGCCAACGTTCCTCGCCGGTGCGCCTGTCCAGCGCGATGATGCACGCGTCGGGCTGCGCGCCAAGCTGGACAATGAGAAGGTCGCCGTCGACCAGGGGGGGGGACGAAGTAATACCCCAAATTGGCTCCTGGACGTCGTAGTCGACGCCGGGATCCTTCTTCCAAATGAGATCGCCCGAGGCCGCGTCGTAGCAGCGTAAGTGGCCCATGGTTCCAAGCGAGTAGGCAAGGCCGTCGGACACCGTGACCGCGGCGCGCGGACCATCCGGATACCCGACGCTCCGGTATTTACATGCGTATTCCTTTGTCCAAATCGGCGCGCCCGTTTCCGCGTCAATGCACAGAACGCGTTCGACCTCCGTCGGCTCGACCACACGGTCGGTCACATAGACACGACCGTCCGCGACGATAGGGGCCGAGTAGCCATTCGAGATTTTGGTTTTCCACTTGAGCTGGATCTGGGGATCTGGAAATGACTTGAGTAGGTTTTGCTCATGCCAAACGCCATCGCGGGTGGGGCCACGCCATTGAGGCCAGTCGTCCGCGACAACGCTGGGGGCAAACCAGCAACTTCCGATAATAGTTAGACTCGCGACGAGGCTACGTAGCGCGATTCGGGTCGAGCGATTCATCGTGAAATTCTCCCTTGGATGGCAACCTTGATGCTTCGGTTACTTTAAGCGTTCGGGGAGGGCCAGGCAACATTTCACTGCGATGAAGAGTCGAGCGGCGGGTCGTCCCAGGTGCCGGAATAGACTGCTGTGGCGGGGCCTTCCTGGTAGACGTCGCCATCCTCGGCCCACTCGATGCTGAGTTTTCCGTACACGAGGTGGACGTCGACCTTGCGGTTTACGCGATTCGTAATCATGGAAGCCAATGCCGCGCCGCAGGAACCGCTGCCGCTGGCCATGGTGACGCCGCTGCCGCGCTCCCAGATGCGCATGACGATGTTATTGCGATCGATGATGTTGACGAATTCGACGTTTGTGCGCTCGGGAAACTTGGGGTGGTTCTCGATCTTGGGGCCAAGGGTGGGGAGATCGATCTGGGTTGCGTCGTCTACAAAGACCACCGCGTGTGGGTTGCCGATGTTGGCGCAGGTTACTTCGAAGGGCTGCCCGTCCACATCGAGAGGTTCTTCCAACACGCGGCCTGCGGGGCCTTGCATAGGAATTTCGCTGCGTTCAAACTTGGGTTGGCCCATGTTCGAGCGTACGCGCGATACCGTTTCGTCTTCTACGAACAGTTCAACGCGATTTGGACCGCCCAGTGTGTCGATGACGAATTCGGTCTTTTCGATCATTTTCCGTTCGTATACGTACTTCGCGAAACACCGGATCCCGTTACCACAGGTTTCGGCCTCGCTGCCATCGGCATTGAAAATTCGCATGGCGAAATCGGCGCTGTCGCTTGGCAGGATGAGGATGATCCCGTCGGCGCCCGCGCCCAGATGGCGGTGGCTCATGCGGCGCGAGAGTTCAGGCCAATCGATGGGGGAATCAGGCTCGGCCTCTATGAAGAAGTAGTCGTTGCCGAGGCCGTGCATTTTGGTGAATTGAATAGACATAGTGCGTTTGGATGGTGTCCTTGGTAGGGAACGCGATCAACACCCACGCGAAAGGATGGGAGTTCCGGAGTATATCACTTCCTTGGGCTCCCTCGGATTATGCGTATCGGAGCTGATCCATCCTATTCGACCGGGACGTCCAACACCAACATGCGCTTCGGCGCGCTGCCCTTTGGCAACTGAATGACGCTGGTCACTTTGCGTGAAGCGATGTCGATTACGGAGATCACGTCGCCGGGTGCGCTGGTTACGTACAAGGTTTTGCCGTCGGGAGTTCCCTCCAACCAGTAGGACGGCACGTTTGTCTCGACGCGCGCAATCTGCGTGGGCGGATTCCGCGTGGCATCGAAGCCCGAGACGATCCCGAGATTGACATCGCAGGTCCATACTTGTTTTCCGTCGGGGGAAACCCACAGGCCGTGCGTCCGGCTCGGTCGCGCCTTTTCCCGTTCCGTAAGCGAATACTCCACGCGGGCAGCCACCTCATGCGTCTCCAGGTCGAGCGCCAAGAAGCCCTGCAAGCCATCGA
This sequence comes from Candidatus Hydrogenedentota bacterium, assembly GCA_029937645.1. Classification (GTDB taxonomy): domain Bacteria; phylum Hydrogenedentota; class Hydrogenedentia; order Hydrogenedentales; genus JAPYPO01. Next base: position 6,199 of record JAPYPO010000133.1, on the reverse strand, counting down.
CGTTCACGTACAGGTATTTCCCATTGGGATTGATCGCTATGGGGCGCGGCGCATCGCCGGTGTCGATGGCGTCGATTGCCCTGTGCGTCGCCAGATCGACGACATATATTTTCTGGTTTAACGACGTGGGCAGGCCGCTTTGTTTGATGGCTTCCACGCTGCTGGTCCCGCGGTCCATCGGTGAGAGGTAGGCGAATCTATCATCGGGGGAAATGATCGCGTTATGGGGGAAGCCGTCCGTGGGGATTTCGGCGATGATCGCTTCAGATCCTAAGCCACTCTATACCTGGCGATGGCAGGATTCAAAAAGAACGCGGCCTGGGCTTGTTTGTCTTTTGGGGCCGCGCGGACTATTGTGTTGGAGGTTAGCGAGTGGCGCGTATAGGCGGAAGCGCCTCCCTCGCGCACTGAGTATGGAAATATCAATTCTTGTTCTACGGAGGCACAACGATGAAATCGCCCAGTCTGCTTGGGAAGGCTATGGCGGGAGCGGCCATGATAGCCTTTGCGGCAATCGTACCGGTACCCGCGCATGCGGCTGAAAGCGTAAACACCGGAAAAGTAACCTTCTACAAAGACATCCTTCCTATCCTCCAGGAGAACTGTCAATCCTGCCACCGGTCCATCGGCATGAATGCCGGGGGCATGGTCGCGCCCATGTCCCTCACGACATTCAAGGAAGTGCGTCCGTGGGCCAAATCCATTGTGAAACAAGTCCAAGCGAAAACGATGCCGCCGTGGCATGCGGACGAAGCCTTTCACGGCGTGTTCGATAACGAGCGCACCCTTAGCGATGGAGCGATCGCGGCAATCACGCGATGGGTGAACACGGGCGCGCGTCCTGGAAATCCGAACGACGCGCCACCGGACAGGGTTTGGGTCGAGGAGGAGTCGGACGGCTGGTCCATCGGAAAGCCGGACCTTATTATTTCTATGGAGCCGTATTTCGTCAAAGACGATGTCGAAGACCTTAATATTAATTTCGAGACCGTGCTCACGGACCTTGAGCTTCCCGAAGACACTTGGGTCCAGGCTATCGAGTACAAGGCCGGCAGCGAAGTCGTGCATCACATCTGCAATACCGCCACGGCGCCGAAGGCAAGAAGCGACCTGGACGAGTCGCTCCGTAGTAATGGCTTGGGCTGCATCGCGCCGGGCTCGGACGCGCGGGGCGCGAAGGAAGGTTATGGAAGTTTCCTTCCTAAGAACGCGACGATTATTTGGGGCATGCATTACCACAAAGAGGCGGGTCCGGGAACGGGACTTTGGGACCAATCGCAGATGGCATTTATCTTCAACAAGACGCCTGTGTACCACCAGACTCAGCTCCAGATAATCGAGGGTGGGAACGGTTTCGAGATTCCGCCGAATCACCCGAATTGGATGGTAGGCGCGGCCCGCACCTTTAAGGAGCCCACGACAATCCTGGGGTATCTCCCCCACATGCACTTCCGAGGCAACGCGGCGGAATACCGTGCCTTCTACCCCGATGGCTCGAATGAATTGCTGCTTCGTGTTCCCCGATACGACTACAACTGGCAGACCCTCTACCGCTACGGGGAACCCAAAGAAGTGCCTGCCGGCACCCGCGTTGAAGTGACTATGTGGTATAGCAATACGGAAGAAAAATCGGAGGCGTCCGGATTTAACTTTAACCGCGCCGTGAAATACGGCGGGCCAACCACGGACGAAATGATGAATGGGTGGATCGATTTCACGAACACGATTCCCCGAGACTTTACTGCGGACCTCGCGCCCGGGGAAGTGACGAGCTCGAAGGAATCTTCCGACTAAGGGGTTAAGCCTTCCGGCTTAGTGTTGCGAGAGTGTACCCGCTACGCGGGAAATTTCTGGAGGAACACCCTGGGAGGGCGCGCGTACTCGCGAGCTGCGGTATGCCAGATGGCCCACGGCACGGGGGTGGTAAGCTGTTAAGGAAGTCGTTTTTAAGACCACCCTCACCTTAATCCTCTCCCTGAGGGAGAGGAAATAAAGTTTCGGATTTATTTATGAAGGCGTTCTATTCGACCGCAAGGTGAGGGTGCTTCCTTATCCCAATTTCCCGCGAAGCGGGTTCTGACTCGCAATGACAGGAGAGAAGATATTTGGTCAGTATCAGTTCGAGCAATTTGGTTGCGGCTTCGCCGCGCTGGGCTGAGGAATTTAACGCTTTCAGCGTAAACCGCGAATGCGTTTAGGGTTTAGGGGTTCCGGCCAGTTGGAAGCCGGGCGCTCGACCGCGCTCCCAGACGTATTTGCGCGCGACGTCTTCGTCCAGATTGACGCCCCAGCCGGCCCCCTTTGGAATCATCAGGCCGCCGTCCTTGAACTCGAGGGGGCCGCCGGTCAACTCGTCTTTCCAGGGCACGTCATCGATATCGATTTCCATGATTCGGACGTTTGGAATGGTCGCGCAGAGATGCAGGGCGATGTGCGTGGAGAGATGTGAGTAATAGTTGTGGGGCGCGACATTTAGCTCGTAACTTTCTGCAAGCATTGCGACGTCGCGTGAGCGCGCGAAGCCGTTCCATGGGATGTCGATCATGACGTTGTCCATCGAGCCGGCTTCGAAATAGGGCCGGAAGTCGCGGATGCCGTAGAGGTTCTCGCCCGAGGTGAGGGGTACGGAGATGCTTTCCCTGATTTCACGGAGCGCGTCCGGCTCGTACATGTCGCTTTCCACCCAGAGCATTTGGAACTGTTCGGCAATCCGGCAGATTTTGACGACCGCCTCGGGCTTGTAGTGGAAATTCAGGTCTATTGCGATCTCGACATTGGGTCCCACGCCTTCGGTGAATGCGGCCAGCTGCTTTTCAATGGCGTGCAGCATCTCGACGGGGATGTCCTGGTCTGGTGGCCCGCCACCGAAGCCGAAGCCATACCCACGCGCCGGCGTCCCCGGAATCACCAAGTTCGTCTTGAGCGCGGTAAAGCCCCGTTCGAGGACTTCTTCGCCGAGGCGGGTGTAGGCTTCGTAGGAATCGATAGGCGGCTTACCGCACAATTCATGGTTGCGCGCCCGCGATGATCCGCAGTGCGACCAGTAGAGGCGCTGCCATTCGCGAATCGGCCCGCCGAAGAGCTCGTAGACGGGCACGCCCAGGGCTTTGCCTTTAATATCCCAGAGGGCCAGTTCGATTCCGGCGATGGCCTTCGCGGCCATTCCGCCTGGACTCTGGCGGGCGACGCGGTAGAGATCCCAGTAGAGGGCCTCGGCCTCGCGCGGGTCGCGCCCGATCAACAGTGGTTCGAAATCTTCGACCGCGCCGATAATTCCGAAGGGCGTACGCCCCTCTGAAATCTCGCCGTACCCGGTCAAGCCTTCGTCGGTGCGGACCGCGACAAACTGCCAAGGCCGCCAGCCTGCGTCCACTACAAACGTTTCGATCTCTGTGATTTTCACTTTATTTCCTCCGGCTTTCTACGCCGTATATTGCGTAGGTAATCATATCGTTCGAGTTGGATCATGGTACCAGCAACTGCTCACCGCGCTACGGGGATAAAACCAGGGCCCTGTCCGCGTTCCCAGACATGCTTTCGCGCGACGTCCTCGTCGAGGTCAATGCCCCAACCCGGTCCCGTCGGAATTTCCAGGGCACCGTCTACGAAGTTGAGCGGGTTGCCGCCGGTGAGATCGTCCTTCCATGGCACATCGTCAATATCGATTTCCATGATGCGAACATTTGGGACGGTCGCGCAGAGGTGCAGCGCGATATGTGTAGATAGGTGCGAGTAGTAATTGTGCGGCGCGATGTTGAGCTCGTAGCTTTCTGCAAGCATCGCGATATCGCGTGAGCGCGCGAAGCCGTTCCAGGGTACGTCGATCATGACGTTGTCCATTGAACCGGCTTCGAAGTAGGGACGGTAGTCGCGCAGGCCGTAGAGGTTTTCGCCGGAGGTGATGGGGACGGAGGTGGCATCCTTAATTTCACGGAGCGCATTGGGATCGTAGAGGTCGATTTCAACCCAGAGCATGGTGAACTGCTCGGCGATCTTACAGATTTTTGCAGCGGCTTCCGGCTTGAAATTGAAATTGAGGTCGATCGCGATCTCGACGTTGGGTCCCACGCCTTCCGAAAATGCGGCAAGCTGCTTCTCGACGGCGTGGAGCATTTCGACGGGGATGTCTTGGTCTGGAGGTCCGCCGCCGTTGCCGAAGCCGTAGCTGCGCGCCGGGGTTCCCGGGATGCGCAAGTTGGTCTTAAGGGCCTTGAAGCCGCGTTCGACCACTTCTTCTCCGAGGCGCGTGATGGCTTCGTAGGAATCAATCGGCGGTGTTCCGAGCAGCTTATAGTGATTCGCCCGCGATGACCCGCAGTGCGACCAGTACAACTGCTGCCGCTGACGAATCGGCCCGCCGAAGAGCTCGTAGACCGGCACGCCAAGGGCTTTGCCTTTAATATCCCAGAGGGCCAGTTCGATTCCGGCGATGGCCTTTGCGGCCATTCCGCCTGGACTCTGGCGTGCGACTCGGTAGAGATCCCAGTAGAGGGCCTCGGCTTCGCGCGGGTCGCGCCCGATCAACAGTGGCTCGAAATCTTCGACAGCGCCGATAATTCCGAAGGGAGTACGCCCCTCTGAAATCTCGCCGTACCCGGTCAATCCTTCGTCGGTGCGCACCGCGACAAACTGCCAAGGCCGCCAGCCCGCACTCACTACAAATGTTTCAATCTCAGTGATTTTCACGTGTTCGTAATCTCCCGTTCTCTCTGAGTCCAGATCTTGGGGGCCTCAGAGGAAACTTCGTCAACACCTCATTTGAAAGCCCAGTATGGAGTCCCGTGCTTAACGCTTTACCGGGAGATAACCGGGGCCGCGTCCGCGTTCCCATACATGCTTGCGCGCGACGTCTTCGTCGAGATTAATGCCCCAGCCCGGCCCCTCGGGAATCGCGAGGGTGCCGTTCTCATAATTGAGCGGGGTGCCGCCCGTTAGGTCGTCTTTCCAGGGAACGTCATCGATGTCGACTTCCATGATGCGAATATTCGGCACACATGCGCAGAGGTGCAGAGCGATGTGCGTCGAGAGATGGGAGTAGTAGTTGTGCGGCGCGACGTTTATTTCATAGCTCTCCGCAACCAACGCTATATCGCGCGAGCGCGCAAAGCCGTTCCACGGAATATCGATCATCGCGACATCCATCGACCGGGCCTCGAAGTAGCGGCGGTAGTCGCGCAGGCCGTATAGGCATTCGCCAGAACAAATGGGTACTGTGGCCTTGTCCTTGATTCGGCGGAGGGCGTCGGGCTCGTACATGTCGATTTCAACCCAGAGCATCCTGTATTGCTCGGCGATCTTACAAATCTTATTCGCCGCCTCGCCTTTGTAGTTGAAATTTAGATCAATGGCTATCTCGAAGTCCGGCCCGACGCCTTTGGAGAATGCGGCGAGTTGCTTGTCAAAAGCGCGCAGAATCTCGACCGGCACAATTTGGTCAGGATCGCCGCCTCCGTTGCCGAAGCCGTAGCCTTGGGGCGGTGTGCCCGGGATGACGAAGTTTGTCTTTAGCGCGGTAAATCCCCGCTCGACGACTTCTTCGCCGAGGGCCGTGTAGGCGTCGTAGGAATCAATGGGCGGCGTTCCCATGAGCTCATGGTGGCGGGCCCGGTACGTACCGCAATGGGACCAATACAGGCGTTGCCGCTCTCGGATCTTGCCGCCAAAGAATTCGTAGACCGGCACATCGAGTGCCTTGCCTTTGATATCCCACAGGGCGAGTTCGATTCCGGCGATGGCCTTCGCCAATAGACCGCCTGGGCTCTGCCGACCGAGCCGGTAGAGAAGCCAGTAGATCGCCTCGACTTCGCGCGGGTCGCGTCCGATGAGAACCGGTTTGAAGTCATCTATCGCGCCGATGGCCCCGTATGGGTTCCGCGGTTCGGAAATCTCGCCGTAGCCGGTTATTCCCTCGTCGGTGCGTATCGCGACGAACTGCCATGGGCGCCAGCCGGCGTCGACGACGAATGTTTCGATCTCTGTGATTTTCATGTGTTGGTTCTCTCCCGCTTTCTCTCCGTCTCGACCGCATGTTGCGGTGCGCTACAGAATATTCTAGATTATTAGATAATCATCCGCGAAACAGCGCGTAACGCCTTCAAGCCCGTTCCTAGCAGCCCGTGGGGGCAGCGTCACAGGTCAAAAACCACTAAGCCGAGATTACCCATATGGACCCGTCGGCGACCGGAGCCAATGAGATTGA
>JAPYPO010000132.1 GCA_029937645.1 Candidatus Hydrogenedentota bacterium | reverse complement strand
CCCCTATATCGCCTACGGTGATCTCGACCGCGCGCGGGAGAACGCGGCCTACAACGCAGCCCGATTCGCCCCCTACGCTGCCGACGGCTACGCGATCGTCTCTCCCGAGCCCACCGCTGTGTACGCACTGAAGAAGTCTTATCCAAAGCTCTTAGCCAACAGCAATAAGACGACTGTCGTGTCCGAAAGAACCTTCGAACTCTTCGAGTATTTGCTCATGGTTGAAGAGTCATCAGGCGCGACGCCCCTCAAGGGCCGTCGTTTTGGGTTCCATTGCTCCTGCCATCAACGCCCTCTCAGTTCAGGAGAGGCGGCAATGGAGTGGCTGCGAAAGCAGGGCGCGGAAGTGGAACTGGTGGAAACAGGGACATGCTGCGGCATGGGTGGGACGTTCGGCCTCAAAGCGGGGCCGTTGGGATACGATCTCTCGAACGCCGTGGGGAAGCCCCTCTTCGAGGCGTTTCGAGATTCGGGCGTTGACACCATCGTATCGGAGAGCAGCGTCTGCGCGATACAGCTCGCGGAAGGAACGGGACTCCCCATCGTGCACCCTCTGGAACTGCTGACGGAAGGCTAAGCCATGCGCCCCAAGAAGGTAAAAATTGATAAGGAACGCCAGGCTCAGATCATCGCGAAGGCCCGTAGGGGGCAGAAGGATCGGGACTCCGGGTATCGCGAGAAGGCGTTGAAATTGTTTCCCAATGTCTGCGGGCGCTGCGGACGCGAGTTTGCCGGGGAGACCCTTCGAGAATTGACGGTTCACCACAAGGATCACAATCATCAGAACAATCCGCCGGACGGCAGCAACTGGGAGTTGCTCTGTGTCTACTGTCACGACGACGAGCACCAGGACGCTTCGGAAGCCGGATATTCTGACGGCTCGACGCGCGAACGTCACAGCGAATCGTCGCTTGGGTTTAATCCGTTTGGCGCGTTGAAAAATATGGATAACAAGGACGACGCGTGATTATTCACCGCGTTCAAGGAGTGATATTCAAATGAAATCTATAGGTTGGGGGCTCCTTGTTTCCATTGTTGCCATGGTCGCCGTCGCGCCTGTTGGGGCGCAGGACGTTGCGAACCCCTACGTAGGGCGTTGGGCGTTGACCATCCCGGGGGGCGGCGCGGGATGGCTGGGTGTCACGCAGGAGGAAGGCTATCTCGACGCGAGCATTCTTTGGGGCGGTGGCAGTGTCGTTCCGGTGGCGAGCGTATATTTGGATGGCGACTCGCTCGTGGTCACGCGGAGCCACTCGGTCGAGCGGAAAGAAGAATCAGGGAACGTTGTAAAACGTCATACCTTTACCGAAACGATCACCGCCAATGTCTCAGGGGATACGTTGAACTTGGTTACGTCGCGCCCGCGAAACGATGGACTGGGTGTATCGAGGAACGCGTTCGCGGGGAGGCGGATTCCGGATCTTCCCCCGGCGCCCGACCTGTCGAAGGTCAAGTACGGCGCGCCGCAAGACTTGCTCGCCTCGGGCCTCTATGGCTGGAAGCTGATAAATGAGAACCGGGCAAATGGCTGGACGTTTGGCGCTGGCGTACTGATGAACTCGCCGGCCCAGGAAAAGGGGAAACCCCACATCTCTTACGGCAACCTGCGGACTATTGCTGAATTCGAGGACTTTAACTTGAAGCTTGGGGTCAACGTTGTTAAAGGCAGCAACAGTGGGGTGTACTTGCGCGGGATCTACGAGGTCCAGGTGCTGGAAAGTTACGGCAAAGAGCCGGACACTCACCACATGGGCGCAATGTACAGCCGGATCAGGCCCCTGATCGCCGCGGAACGCAGACGTGGCGAATGGCAGACGCTGGATATCACGCTTGTCGACCGGCACGTTACGGTGATACTCAACGACACGATGATCATCGACAATCAACCGCTGCTCGGCTGCACGGGCGGAGCCCTATGGTCCGACGAATCACGACCCGGGCCTATCTACCTTCAAGGGGATCACAGCTCTGTCAGGTTTCGCGATATTGTGTTGACACCGGTTCTGAAATAGCCGTTCGGGCTCACGCGGCTCCGGGTCTCGTTGCTGTTTCTTGATCGACTCATAGTGTGCGATACTCTCAGGATAACTCGCGCGTTCGCACATGCATGGCGCTGCAAGTCGGAATTATATAACTGGGGTCTATGTGAGTACAGCTTGCCAAGGAGGCGAACCCATTTTAAATCATGGCCCTAACCGCACTTGCCCAAGTTGAAGCATTCGGCGGAGGACTTAGACCAAATGATAGAAAATCCGACAAGGGTTGCGCGTTTCCAATTGCAGATCATTGTTCTAGTGTTGGCGGCGTTTGGCGTAAGTTGCTCACCGCAGATCCAGGATCTTGCCGACAATGCGGAGGAGGGGAGGGGAACGAAGGCATACGCCCTTTCCGAGGCAATTTTTAACGACGATATTGAGGCGGTGCGTGGCCTTCTTGCCCAAGAATCGCCAGGTCTTGACGTAAAGGTCAAAGGTGGGTACGCGGCACTTGATTACGCTGTAATGTATGTCCAGCCAAATTCTTTGGAGATAATTCAATTGCTATTGACAGAGGGCGCGTCCCCAAATTCTTTCAGCAGCACCGGGGGGACCCCGCTGCATTACGTGGCCGCGAGAAATTTCACTGATCGCGGTCGACTCCTATTGGAGCACGGTGCGCAAGTAGATTCGCGTTCGAAACCGGATAAGACTCTTGGCGAAGCCATGAGAGAAAGCGAAACTCAGAAAGCACTACCATCAGACCTCAGAGCTGTCAATCGTCTCGTGGGTTATACGCCCTTGTATAAGGCCGTAGCGTATGGAAGCACGGACATGATAACACTTTTGTTGGACAACGGCGCGGATATAAACGCCCGGTCGAATGTTGGGCTTACCCCACTTCATGAAGCAGCGTTCAGTTCAAAGCTTCGTAGCCTTAAGCTACTCCTGGAAGCTGGGGCCGATGTGTCAGCACGTAGCGAGTCAGGTCTAACTTCGCTTCATGTTGCAGCCGTGAGGTCCAAACTCACCTCGGCGGATGAAATCAATCACATACGCATATTGAGTGTCCTGGTAAAGGCAGGGGCTGATGTTCGCGCTGAAGACACATCCGGTCTGACCCCACTAGACTATGCGACAAAAGATGGCTTCGTTGAGCGTATTGAGTATCTTAGGAGGGCAAGTAGTAATTAGGCTGACGGGTAGGGTGTAAAAAATCGAAAAGACATTGGCTAGAGAGGTCATTATGAAAAGAATATCTATTGGATCATGGGCATATTCGATTGGACCCTACGAAGACAAGCCGGTTCCGTGGAGCGAGGTGTTATCTACGCTGTCCTCCATGGGATTCGACGGGGTCGAGTTGGGCGGGTTTTCCATCCATCCGCATCCCGAAAATCATCCCACCCCGGAAGACCGCGAGCGTTGCAAGCAAGAAGTAGCGGATGCGGGCCTGGCCTTTTCGGGGCTGGTCCCCAACTTGTGGGGCGAACAATTAATCAACACGGAAGACACGTCGGCCTACCGTAAAGCCTTCCGGACGAGTCTCGATTTCGCCGTGGACTTAGGGATCAAAGGGCTGCGCGTGGACACCGTGCAACCGCCCACCATCCTGGGGGAAATGGACCCGGAAGTTGCGCGCAAGCGCGTCGTGTCCACCTGGAAGGAATGCGTTCAGGAGGCGGCGGACAAGGGCGTGTATGTGACCTGGGAATTCGAGCCGGGCTTCGCCTTCAACAAACCCTCGGATGTCCAGCGAATCTTGGAAGAAGTGGATCACGACAACTTCGGCGTCGAGTACGACACTTGCCACGCGCATATGGTCGCCGCCGTCGGCGCAAGGCAGCCGGGCGAAAAGGAAACGCTGCCCGGCGGGGCGCTCGAGTTGGCGCAACGGTTGCGCGGGAAAATCAATCACATCCACCTGATCGATTCGGACGGCACCCTTCACGGCGATGAGACGAGTACGCATGCGCCCTTCGGCGACGGTGTCTTGGATTTTGATGAGCTGGTTCCAGAGCTGAACCGGTCGGGTATCAAGCACGACTGGTGGACCATCGACCTGTGCTTTTGGCCAGACGCTTGGACCGTCACGGAACGATGCAAGGAAGGCATTGACGCGCTGAATGCGAAGTACGGCGGATAGGGGTCGACGAATCAGAATCGCCTATTGCGCGACTTGCTTTCGCAACAATTTCCGGTCTACTTTTCCGTTAGGAATTTTCGGCAACTCTTTTCGGAACTCGAAGCGCGAGGGTATTTTGAATTTGGTGACGTATTTCGCCAAGTGGTCGCGCAGTTCTTGCTCGGTGGCTTCCTGGCCGGATAAAAACGCGATCACCGCGCAGATGTCCTCGCCATAGGTAGTGTGCGGGAAACCCACCACCGATACTTCGTTCACAGCGGGGTGTTCGTATAAGCCTTCCTCAATCTCGCGCGGCGAAATATTTTCGCCGCCCTTGATGATGAGATCCTTAATGCGGTCGGTGAGGAAAATATAGCCGTCTTCGTCGAGATAGCCAATATCGCCTGAATGCAGCCAGCCCCCGCGCAACGCGTGCCGTGTGGCCTCTTCATCCTTGAGATACCCCAACATAACGTTCGGGCCTTGGATACAAATCTCGCCATGTTCGCCCGTCGACAATAGGGCACCCGACTCGTCTTGAATCGAGATCGTAACCCCGGGAATCGCGTGTCCAGCCGAGCCAGGCCGCAGGAACTCCGCCGAGCGGTACGAGCAAGCCGTGGGCGAAGACTCCGACTGGCCGTAGCCGTCGAGCAGTTTGCACTGGAATTCCTTCTCGAACTTGAGGCGTACATCGTTGTGCAAGATCGACGCGCCGCAATTGATAATCTCAAGGCTGGACAGGTCGTATTTCTCACGTTCGGGCGTGTCGAGGAAGCGAGCCAGCATGGTGGGAACGGCGGAAAAGCGCGTCACCTTGAACTTTTCAATAGTTGCGAAGATTTCCACTGGATTGAACTTCCGGTGAATCGAAGCGGTCGCGCCGAAAATGTAACCCAGGTTCATGATCATCACGCCAAAGGCGTGGCTTAACGGAAGGCAGAGCAATGTGGTTGATCGTTCTTCCAAGCGCTTGAACGCGGACTGCCCCACATGGTCACTCACGATGTTGTTGTGTGAGAGCATCACGCCTTTCGGTCGACCCGTCGTCCCCGAGGTGTATAGAAGAAAGGCCATGTCATCTTCCGCGCAGTCGAAGATACCGGTAAACTCATCCGCGTTCGCGATGGCCTCGGAAATATTTTCAAGCCCTTCGCACTCCTGCTCGCCGATGATCAGCATATGGCGAATGCCCTCTACCCCTTCGGACGCGGCCCTAACGCGCGGAGCCAATTCGGACGACGTGATTACGGTGACGGCGTCCGAATGATCCAACACGTAGTTGACCTCGCGTTCGCTGAGTTGAGGAGTGATGGGGATAATCACCGCGCCGAGTTTCCAGACGGCCTGGAAACAGGCCAGCACTTCCGGGCAGTTGTGCATGAGCACCAGAACGCGGTCCCGGGCCTTCACACCGCGTTCACGCAGCACCGTTGCCAGGCGCTTGCCGTACGCGGCATGTTCCAGACTCGAAATGGTCTGGCCTTCAAAATAAAAGGCAGGGAAATCGCCGTATTTATCTACACAATCCAAAGCCAACTGCGCCGTGTTCATCGAGAGAGCTGTCCTTTCTAAGGGAATCTGTGCTGCGAGTGCCGGGAAATTGGGCTCGAAGCGTAATCGATAGCTGCCGTGGATGCAACTACGCCCCCGGCACCTCCACCACAATCTTGATCCGTGGGGCCTTCCCTGATAGAATCTGTCTATAATCATGCATAAGCCAGACTGCACAGTGGCGGCACGACGCGCCCGCGAAACCTTCTCACCCGTTGAGGAGGCTTTTTTTTGCCCACAACCTTTCCGATATCTGGAACCTCTTGCTTTCTGACATCCGGAACCTCTTGCCCTCTAAAACCCGGAACCTCTTGGCGGGAAGCAACCACTCGACATAAGGGCCGGCGGAATGAGCGTGTCTGAGAACACATCAAACGAAGCGGTCGTCATCATGACCGAAGAGATGATCGACAAAGCGATCACGCGCATTGCCCAAGAGATCGTGCACGCCTCTCAATCGGTCGAGCCGGTCTTGCTCCTGGGTATCCTGAGCCGCGGCAGGCCGCTTGCCGACCGGATTGCCGCGCGAATCCTTGAAGACACGGGCGTGGCCTCCGGCGTCGGTTCCTTGGCCACCACCCTGCACCGGGACGATGTCCATACGGGAATGGGATTTGCGAAGATGGGCGGCGGAGAAACCCACTTTGACTTCGATGTCGATGGTGCCACGGTGGTGCTGGTGGACGACGTTATCGCGAAGGGCAGAACTGTGCGCGCCGCGATGGATGAGGTGATGCACTACGGCCGGCCCGACCGGATTCAACTCGCATGCCTGGTTGACCGCGGCCAGCGTGAGCTGCCGATTCAGCCGGATTACCTCGGGTGGTCCGTGGCTTCCGAATCGGGAGACCATGTATCGGTTCGGCTCAACGAGACGGATGGCGAGGATGTGGTGTTGCTGCACAGGGCGGGACAAGACGCGGATGATGAGCCCGAAGGTGTGCCTTCAGGCTCGTGACAACCGAATAGGATAGAGGAACCCCATGGCGAAAGTGCCACAGACGGAGCCGCTCCTTAACCGGCGTTCTACGGACGATGCTCAGGTGAAGACTGAAGTGAAAGGCTGGACCCTGAAGCATCTCGTGGGCCTCGAGCATATCTCTCGCGACGAGATGGAGATGGTCCTGGACGCCGCGCCCCAATTCCTTGCTGTGCAGCAGCGCGAAAGCGGCATCAAGAAAGTCCCCCTGCTCCAAGGCCGCCTAGTCGTCAATCTCTTCCTCGAGCCCAGCACCCGTACCCGCGTCTCCTTCGAGTTGGCCGCAAAGCGCCTCAGCGCCGACACCCTGACGATGTCCGCGAGCGGCTCAAGCGTCACGAAAGGCGAAAGCCTCCACGATACCCTCGCGACGATCGAGGCCATGCACACCGACATCATCGTCATTCGCCACGCCTTCGCGGGCGCGCCCGATATCCTAGCCGAACGACACCCGTCGCACATCATCAACGCGGGCGACGGATACCACGAGCACCCCACGCAAGGCCTTCTCGACGCGTTCACCATGCGACGGCACATCCGAAAACTCCGCGACGACCCCGAGGCCGGCCTGGACGGGGTCCGCGTCGCCATCATCGGGGATATTGCCCACAGCCGAGTTGCCCGCAGCAACGTGTGGGGGCTCACGAAGCTGGGCGCGAGCGTCGTCCTGTGCGGACCGACGACCCTCATGCCGATGGCCGCGAAACAGCTCGGCGTCGACACCACCTCGAATCTTCGCGAAGCCATGGACGGCGCGGATGTCGTTTACGCCCTCCGTATGCAGACCGAACGCCAGGCGAACAGCCTGTTTCCGAGTATCCGCGAATACATCCGGCTCTTCCGCGTTGACGGCGAATCGCTCAAGGCCGCGCCGGAACATGCCCTCATCATGCACCCCGGTCCGATGAACCGCGATATCGAACTCGCGTCGGATATTGCGGACGGCCCGAGGAGCGTCGTCTTAGAACAAGTAAGCAACGGGGTGGCCATCCGAATGGCAGTCATGCATCTGTTGGTAAACGCCTCCCGCGCGAATGCGTAAATGATATTTTTGCCACAGAGGTCACAGAGATCACAGAGAAATCCACGAATGGTTTTGAACCGTGGCAGAATTATGAAAACGCCTCTGCAAACGTTGTACTACTAAGTAGCAGGATATCGAAAATGTGTTGCACTTCTTCTTTAGCCCCAAACCTGTCATTACGAGTCGGAACCTGCTTTGCGGGAAATTGGGATAAGGAAGTCGCCAAATGCGGACAAAGTAGGAACCGCAACATCCCCCTTGATCCCCCTTCAAAGGGGGACTTTAGGCGCTCTTCGAGGGATGAGATTCCCCCTTTGAAGGGGATCAAGGGGGATGTTATCGAGGGAAGGCTGGTCAGGCGAAAAAAGTTAGCACTGTCCCTATGCTGTCCCTTTTTGTGGCAATCTTGAGAACTACTTCCATAACAGTCCGTACTCGCAATGACAGCCGAGGCAACTCTCTGTGAACTCTGTGCCCTCTGTGGCAAGAAAAGAAAATTAGACATTAGCCATTCTTAACCGCGTCATCGGAAAGCTTAATTACTATGTCCTTAGTCATAAAGAACGGCCACCTCATCGAACCCTCCTCCGACGTGTCGGAACAAATGGATGTCCGCATCGACGGAACTCAGGTCGCGGAAATCGGGAAGAACTTGGAGGGCGACGAGATCATCGACGCCGCGGGCTGCATCGTCTGCCCTGGACTGGTCGATATCCACGTCCACTTTCGCGAACCAGGATTCGAGTCGAAGGAGACCATTGCTTCGGGGAGTCGCGCGGGGGCTCATGGCGGATTCACCACCGTCGTCACAATGGCGAACACGAATCCCACCATCGACGACGCGGGCATGGTCGAATTTGTCAATCGCCGCGCGCGCGAAACCGCCTGCATCAAAATCCGTCCCACCGCCTGCGCTACGAAAGGCATGGAGGGCGTCGAAATGACGGAGATGGCCGAGCTGAAATCCGTGGGGGCCGTGGCCGTCACTGACGATGGCAAAGATATCGAAAGTAGCTGGGTCATGCGGCGTGTCCTCGAGTACGCGAAGATGTGCGATCTCGTCTACATGGCCCACTGCGAAGATCCCGTCCTCATGGCAGGCGGCGCTATGAACGAAGGCTACAACTCGACGCGCCTCGGCATACCCGCCGCTCCCAAGGCGGTGGAAGAAATCATGATCGAGCGCAACACCCGCCTCGCCGAACTTACGGGAGCTGCCATCCACATTCAGCACGTCACCTCCGCCGGCGGCGTCGAAATTATTCGGCGTGCCAAAGCGCGGGGCGTCCGCGTCACGGCAGAAACCGGGCCACATTATTGGACCTTCACCGACGAGGCCGTCGTCACCTTCGATGCCAACGCGAAGATGAACCCGCCTCTGCGCGAACCCGAAGACGTCGAGGCGATTAAAGCCGCGTTGGCCGAGGGGGTGTTCGACTGCATCGCCACCGATCATGCGCCGCATACGCCCACGGAGAAGGATGTGGAATTCGCCCTTGCGCCTTTCGGCATTATCGGGCTTGAGACCTCGTTAGGCTCCGTCATCAAAGGCCTGGTCGAACCCGGGATTCTAACGATCGAGCGCGCCATCGAAATGATGACCTGCGCACCGGCCGCCATCTTAGGCTTGGAGGCGGGCGTCCTCAAAGTAGGCGGCCCCGCCGACGTGACCCTATTCGATCCCGAAGCGGAATGGATCGTAAACCCCGACGAGTTTGCGTCCCTCAGCCGCAATTGCCCCTTCAAGGGCATGACCCTCAAGGGGCTCGTAAAACAAACCCTCTGCGACGGGGAAACGGTTTACCCATTTGCGTGAGAACGTACCGTTGTAAACGGCGGAGTAAAAGTGCAGCGGGTGGCGGTGTAAAAGTGTAGCACC
>JAPYPO010000131.1 GCA_029937645.1 Candidatus Hydrogenedentota bacterium | reverse complement strand
TTGTCCTTATCCCAATTTCCCGCGAAGCGGGTTCTGACTCGCAATGACAGGTTAATCACAATCCGCTCTCTCAGACGCCAGTCTATTGGAAATTGTCACCGCCGCAGAATGCACAGGGACCATCTCCTGGAAATCCGTGAAGAACCAACTTGTTTGGAGGTGAGTGAGTCTCCGATAAGCCCCCACCTCCAAACAAGTTTGAAGGTGCCACCCGGTTCTCGCTTTTGTCCTTATCCCAATTTCTCGCGAAGCGAGTTCTGACTCGCAATGACAATTTAGGTTGGGTCAATTATGAACAATACACTGGCCAGCCGCGTTAGTGTTTTTCGTCCTTCGAATCCTCAGCCTTCCGATGATCGGCGGCCACGATTTCGAAACCGACTTTCAAACTCTCCCAATGGAGATTCAGCGATGCGCTGAGATCCGATCGCTTCTCGAATTCGTAGATGAGCCATTCTTGGTAGTCCGCGCGTTCCGGAGAGACCTCGATGCGCAAGGCGTCTTCCTCTTTCGTATATTTCAAAATGCCAAGTTTATTGCTGTTCTTGCTAAAGATGATCACCCATGTCTTCTCGGAAGGGATCATCATTAGACCATAGGATCCTGCGGCGACATCATGGGCGTTCACCTTCACGTCCTCGGAAAAGGTGATGATCGCATTTCCATTCGCACCCGCGAGCCATGGCCTGGGATCGCCGCCGTTGTACTTGACCAATTCGCCCCAGATCTTGCCCCGGCGACCCTTCACCCCAGGCCGACCGAAGTCTACCGTCACTTTGCCATATCCAACTTCCTGCGACACTGTCGCATTTGGACTTGGGTTCGGTTTTTCCGGATGCTTTCCATCATGCGCCCAGACGCCTGGCGCGACCATAAGCATCGCCAATGCGAGGCTGATCGATACAGCTTTGCTAGTCCACTTGGTAATCATATTTCTTTCTCCATCGGTAATGAACCCAAAAGGTTGAGGGGGAAACTTACCCAATCCCCGTGCTCCATTCAACCCCAGAGAGCGCATTTGGGTGCAAATTTCCTGAATTTCGGCCTCCGCAAATGCTATGATGATGGGTGTGCATCGGAACGCATATATGCAGATGGCACGCCGCGCCGAACACGTAACAACCTCACCGAAAGAAAGGCCGAAATGGCAAAGAACATCTACGAGAAAATCTGGGGTGCCCATATCGTCCACGAAGACGGCGACGCCGCCCTCCTCTATATCGACCGGCATTTCGTCCACGAAGTAACCTCGCCCCAGGCCTTTGAAGGCTTGCGCTTAGCCAATCGGAGGGTCCGCCGACCGGAATTGACCTACGCCACGATGGATCACAATATTCCGACTACGGGGCGTGGCATGCCCATCAAAGACCCCCTGTCGAAGAAGCAGGTGGAAGTCATGGAACAGAACTGCGCGGATTTCGAGGTCGAACTGTTCAACGTAGACGACCGGCGCAACGGCATCGTCCATGTCATCGGCCCCGAACTCGGCCTTACCCAGCCTGGCTTCACGATTGTTTGCGGCGATTCCCACACTTCGACCCACGGCGCGTTCGGCGCGTTGGCCTTCGGTATTGGGACCAGCGAAGTCGAGCATGTCCTGGCTACCCAGACCCTTTCGCAACGCGCATCCAAGACCATGGAAATTAGGGTCAACGGAACGCTGGCCACGGGCATTACCGCCAAGGACATCATCCTCGCCATCGTGGGGAAGATAGGGACGGCGGGCGGCACGGGTTATGTCATCGAATTTACCGGCGAGGCCATCCGCGCCCTCAGCATGGAAGGCCGCATGACGGTCTGCAACATGACCATCGAAGCCGGCGCGCGGGCGGGCCTTATCTCGCCTGATGAAAAGACGCTGGCGTATTTGAAAGGCCGTGAATTCCTGCCTAAGGACACCTCGTGGGACGACCTGTGCGCCCGTTGGTCCGCGTTCGCCTCCGATGAAGGCTGCGCCTACGACCGGCTAGTGGAACTCGACGCGTCTGCAATCGAACCCCAGGTCACGTGGGGCACGTCGCCCGGCATGGTCACGGGAGTCACCGGCAAGACGCCTGTCTTGAAAGACATTTCCGATTCAAGCATGCGTGCGGCCACGGAAAAAGCGCTCGGCTATATGGATCTTGGCGAAGGCGTGGCCATGGAAGAGGTCCGCATAAACAAGATGTTCGTCGGCTCCTGCACCAACGGCCGCATCGAAGACCTGCGCGCCGCGTCTGCGCTTGCCAAAGGCTACACAGTGAGCGAATCCCTAGATCAAGCGCTTATCGTGCCGGGATCGCAGGAGGTCAAACAACAGGCCGAGCAGGAAGGCCTCGACGCAATCTTTAAGGCAGCCGGATTCGAGTGGCGCGAGCCGGGCTGCTCGATGTGCCTGGCCATGAACGACGACTACCTCAATCCCGGCGACCGTTGCGCGTCGACCTCGAACCGCAACTTCGAGGGCCGACAAGGTAAAGGCGGTAGAACTCACCTCGTCAGCCCCGCGATGGCCGTGGCTGCGGCGATCAATGGGCATTTTACCGATATTCGAAATTGGAAATTTAACTAGGCGCGATGCGCCTGGAAAACAGATAAGCGATGCTTCTTCTGTGTTGAGTTAAATTTTTACGAAGGTGCAACGATGCCTTGTTGTCTAGTTATCACCGCTTCGATCTTTCCCCGGATAACGCTTGCTGTTATGGGCCTTACGGGCTACGGGGGCAGGGCTTTTGATGGGATTTTATGGCCCGTGTTGGGATTCTTTTTCATGCCCTACACGACCTGTGCCTATACGATTGGCATCAACGAGCGCGGCGAATTGAGCGGGTGGGCAATGGCGTTATTTATCGTTGGCATTTTACTCGACTTTGGCAGTACCGGAGGAGGCGCGCGCTATCGGCGCAGGTATTATCGAGTAGGACGGTGACCCTGTGGCCTGCAACCCGGCGTCTATGCTTGGTTGCGGCATGATTAACGGTATGATTTCTGGAAGGGAATTATGCCTGGACCCGTAACGAGTACTTGAGTGAAAGGCAACACCCATGAACCCATTTACCACTTTGAAGGGCATCGTCGCCCCCCTGGACCAGCCCAACGTGGATACCGACCAGATCATCCCCAAGCAGTTTCTCAAACGGGTCGGCCGAAGTGGCTACGAAGACGCCCTGTTTTTTGACTGGCGGGTTCTCGACGATGGCAAGACGCTCAACCCAGATTTCGCCCTGAACGAGCCGCGTTACCAAGGCGCGTCCATCCTGTTGGCGCGCGAAAATTTTGGCTGCGGGTCTTCCCGTGAACACGCCCCCTGGGCGCTGGATAATTATGGCTTTCGGTGCATCATCGCCCCCTCCTACGCCGATATATTCTATGGTAACTGTTTCAACAACGGCATGTTGCCCATCGCGCTGAGCGACGCCGTGGTAGACGATCTCTTTAAGGCAACCTTGGCGAACGCGGGCTACGAACTCACCGTTGATCTGCCTGCGCAAACCATCACGCAGCCCGACGGCTCGGCGCTCTCGTTTGAAATTGATGCCTTCCTCAAGGAGCGCCTGATTAACGGCTTAGACCAAATCGGTCTGACGCTTCGCCACGAGGAGAAAATCACCGCTTTCGAGAAAGCCGCCCAGGGCTAAACGTTTCCGAGCCACCTCCAGGGCCAATCGACATGTCCTTCGCCATTTGATAGAGTGACGGTCTCAGCCGACCCGCTACCTCGGTGAAGTATCCGGGGTATGATTTCACTCATGCGGACAATCGTCGCAAACGGGAGATGCCATGCCCTGCGCCATATGTAATTCATCGATCGTCGTGGCTTCGTGTATCAAATGCGGTGTCGAGACCTGCGGCTCCCACACCATCTATTGCCACGACTGCCGCAAGGCCGTGTGCAAAAGACACGCCCATATCAGCGAGGGTGGTCCCCGGTTCTGTTTCGATTGTTTCGAAGCCCGGTCGCAGGGCGGCGAAGATGGCAATCCCGGCGCGAGCCCGGAACAAGCGGAAGAGGCGGGCGAATCAACGAGCTTTGCGGCGCTTGTGGGGGACGACGAGAGCACGTACACGCCCGAAGGAACCAAGAAGAAAAACGAGCTCGCCGACGACCGGCCTATCCTGGGCTCAAGTGGGTACCAAGCCCCGTCGAAGAAGGCCTGGGCCGCGGCGTATTTCCTGTTCGGTGCCTCGGCCGTCTTCTTTGCCATCCGGAACCCCGGTATTATGGAAATCACGTGGCCCTTCGGTGCCGGCACCATCGAATATGATGAAGGGCAGCGGGCGATGATTCAGGACAGCAACAGCCTCCGGAACTCCAGCAGCGTAAGCAACCTGAGCCTCTTCGCCGCCGTCCCGATCTTCGTGCTCGGGTGGTCTCTGATCCTCGCCTATGTCTTCGGTGCCTTCATTATCGTCAAGTCCATCCTGGGGGGCGTCATCCGCGACCGCTTTTGAGCGATATGCGTAACGGCGGCATGGCCAGCATCGCCGCATCCTCTTCGAGGAAGTTTGTTGGGGGTGGTTCTGACCGGGGGAATCGCTTCGCTCATCCCCCGGCTACATGCCGCTGTCCCTTCGGGACAGTTCTTTTGAAAGGTTCCAGCCGGATTTCTTAGAGCAGTTCAAATCAACGTTAAGCCACCGGCTGTTCCGGTGAGAATTCATCAGACTCTGCCGCTCCGGTGTTCTACTTTTGAACCACGAATGGACACCAATGAACACGAATGTTTTAATAATTCGTGTCTATTCGTGTTCATTCGTGGTTCCCTTTCTTATCTTGTCAAAGCTCTTCTCGGCCTCTTTTACGGGCGTTCCTCAGGCGACCAGTTCTGTCGGTGGTTACTAGCTTGTAATACATGGTACCTTGTGATAAACTACACTTGTTGATAGACGGAAATCGGGTATGAATGCACAGTCTGCAGGTATTGATTTTGGCAACTGGACGACCCAGGTGCGCAAGGGGTTGTTGGAGTTGTGCATCGTGAATTTGTTGGCCCGTGGCGAATTGTATGGCTATGACCTGGTCAAGAAGTTGGCGCGGGTCAAAGGGCTGGTAATCACGGAAGGCACGATTTATCCGCTGTTGTCGCGGCTGCGGAAGACCGGACTGCTCAAGACTCGGTTGGAGGAATCGCCGTCGGGCCCGGCGCGCAAGTATTACTCGCTCACGCGGCAGGGGTATCAGGACCGGGCGCGGTTAAATGCGTATTGGAATGAACTGAACCTTGGTGTGTCGGGACTCGTTGAGGAAAGTGAGGGGAATGATGACTGAATGGACACCGGATGCAAGCGAATATCTGGAAGGCTACCTCAATCAGGTCTCGGCCTTGGCGCGAAATCAGGGCGATGACGCGGAGGAGATCGTCAGTGGTCTGCGCGATCATGTTGCGCACGAGGTTGGGTTCACCACAGGGGTGCCGGTCAACATCGACACGTTGTTTGAGGTACTGGCGGCTATCGGTACGCCGGAGCAGGTCGCCAGCTCGGAGACGCCGTTGGGGAGCTTGAGTCAGCCCGTCGCTCCGGCGGCGAGCGCGGGATATGCTGCCCCGCCGCCTTTGCCACCATCTTCCGCGCCACCCCCGCAACGTGTAATTGTCAAACATCGAAGTTGGGCAGGGTGCGCGGTGGCGAGCCTTATTTTTGTGGTCGTCGCGATTGTTCTCGTGTCCATTACGGCTACGATTGCGGCCATCGCGCTCCCTAATCTGCTCCGTGTGCGCGAGCTAGCGAGGCTAGCGGCTTGTGTGCAAAATGAGAAGCAGATGGGACTCGAGCTTTTCATCTACGCAAACAAGCATGAAGGACTATATCCGTCTCTATCCAACCAAGCAGGGCGCTTGATGTTTTCTTCGAATCTATATCCCGAATTCCTGAGCGATACTTCCGTTCTCGTTTGCCCCTCAGACAAAAACGCTCCCACGGTGAAATCGGATGAGGAGTTTGTCGATGACCATGCATACTATTACCTGAGTCACGCAATAACGAGCGAGGTAGAAGGGCTGGCCTAGGTCGAGGCGTATCGGGTGGCAGCGATTATCGGCGATGGATTCGAGCACGATTTTCGAATGCCGGACGGAACCACGTTACCACGATTACGGAAAGCCTCGACCGATTCGGAACGAAATGCTGCGAGCAATATACCCACCATGATCGAGAAGCCCCACCACCACTTCACCCCTGGCGGACACGTGCTTTATCTCGATGGGCATGTCGAGTTTTTGAAACTGGGTTCGGGCTTTCCGATGACGGAAGAGTTTCTGAGTGCGCTCGATTCGATTGATGAATAGTGGCTGCGGACAGCGCTCACCTTTAATCGCCCGCCAACAATCAATTCTGGGTTGATACACGCGCAGAAATGTGGGACCGCCGCCCTCGGCGCTCGTGGGGCATGTAAAGTCGTTCCACCTTCGAAAGACCGCCGAGGGCGGCGGTCCCACATTCAGTTTCAGCGTTAGGCGGCAAGATTTCTACAATACATTTGCATCGTCCAGCACCGGCGTTTCTGTGACGGCTGTTTCGAAGACACTCAGCATCTGGCCCAACTCGGCCTCCGTCGAAACGAGCGGCGGCCACAGGTAGAGGGATGGCCCCAAGGGTCGGATGAATAGTCCCAGTTCGTTGGCCTTTTGCGCGACGCGTTTTGCGTGGGTGCCTCCGCCTGCCTCGGAACGGAAGGAACACATGCCGATCATGCCCAGCGTCTTCTGGTAATCGACCGCGTCGTTTTCACCGATTTTCTTGAATCCTTCGCGCAGGGCTATCGCGCCGGGCCTCGCGTTTTCGACGACATCTTCGCCCGTAAATACATCGATGGCCGCCAATGCTGCCGCGCTGGTAATCGGATTTCCGCAGTAGGTGTGGCCATCGTAGAACGTTCGGTCGCGCGCATTGTCGGTGTTTCGGAACGAATCGTATACGCGCTCGTTGGCGATGGCCGCGCTCATGGGGAGGTAACCGGCGGTCAGCGCTTTACCGACGCATAGGATGTCCGGCACGATACCCGCGAGGTCGCATGCAAACAGTTCGCCCATGCGCCCGAAGCCGACCGCGATTTCGTCGGCGATCAGGATTAATCCGTACTTGTCGCACAGATCGCGGACCTTCCGCAGGTAGCCTACGGGATAAATCCAGATGCCCGCCGCGCCTTGGCACAGCGGTTCGAGGATGACTCCCGCCAATTCCTTGTGGTGTTCCTCGACGAGCGATTCCATATGGGCGAAGGCTTCGTCGGCGCATTTATTTTCACCATCCAGGGGGCAGCATCCGCAATGGGGCGTCTTCGCGGCGAAACTTCGCACGACCGCCTTCTCGAAGGGCGCGTGGAATGCGGGAACGAATCCAGCGCCGACGGCGCCCAAGGTGTCACCGTGATACCCTTCTTCGAGCGTCACGAAGCGCGTCTTGCCCGTTTCCCCGAGATTCCACCAATATTGGATTGCCATCTTCATGGCGGATTCCGTGGCGCTTGATCCGTCACACGCGAAATAGACGTGATTGAGATCGCCGGGTGTCAGTTGGGCGAGGCGGTGTGCCAACTCGACGGCCAAGGGATGGCTGAGGCCGCCGAGTATCGAGTGTTGAAGAACGCCCGCCTGCTGGCGAATGGCTTCGACGACTTGCGGATGGCTATGGCCTAGCGCGGTCGCCCACCAGGAGGAGATTCCGTCGAGCAGTTGGCGGCCGTCGCTGGTGTACAAGTACACGCCTTCGCCCCGTTCGAAGCTGGTGTAGGGCCCTGTTTCGAAGGCCTCAATATCCGTATAGGGATGCCAAAGGTGGCGGTGGTCTAGTTCTCGTTGCGTCTCATTCATACCTGCACCTTTAGTAGTCGGTCGATCAAAGCCCCCGCCTTCCCTTCGAAGGCGGCCCATGCCGCGTTGGGATTCGATTCCAGCGTCTCCAAGTAATCGATATCGCCCAAGATCGCGACATCTCCAAATTTCTCGACGGCCGCGACATTGTCTTCGCGAATGTAGTCGCGTTCAACATTTTCCGCTTCATTGAACACCACGCCGAACAGTTCCAGACCCCGGCCACGAATCGCTTCGACCGATAATAGCGAATGGTTAATAGTCCCAAGGCCGCGGCGCGCGACGAGCACCACCGGCAATTCGAGCGTCATCATGAGATCGAGCATCGTCCGTGATTCGTCCATGGGCGCGTACACGCCACCGGCTCCTTCCACGAGCACCAGGTCGTAGCGTTCGCCGAGTTGTCGGTAGCACGACGCGATTTTTTCGAAATCAGGATACGCGCCGGCCATGCGGCCCGCAAGATGTGGCGAACACGCCGGTTCATAGCAGAAGGGCGCCATCAGGTCGTACACGTCCCGCGCGACTTCCATTTCGGCCACCTTATGATGGAAGCTCAGGTCAATGGCGTCGAAGCCATCGGGGCCGGGCACTGTGCCGGTCTGTACGGGCTTCATCGAACAGGCGTTGATGCCCCGCGTCCGAAGCGCGCGAAGTAATCCGGCGGTGACGATCGTCTTACCGATATCGGTATCGGTCCCCGTGATGAAAACGCCTGCGGTCATGATTTAGCCACAGAGGACACGGAGGACACAGAGCGGAGAGGTGTCTCTCCCTTTATTGCGGCTATATTGGGAATTACTTTTCGCCCGCCCGGAGATTTCTTTGTAGGTCCGCACCTCCAAACAAGTTTGAAGGTGGCACCCACCAGGGTGGGAGAGAAGTGTTTCTTAGGAGGAGGAACGGCAACCGTCTCGCCACGGCTTGCGAACCCTCGGTGACCTCTGTGGCTAAATAAGACCATCAGTCTGCTGAATTTGCGGGCACGGCCATCTGCACTGCGATAGCCTCCGATGCAGCTTCGAGGTCGGCGTTCGTGTGGGCCAGCGTAATCGACAATCGTAGTCGGCTGGTTCCGACGGGCACGGACGGAGGCCGAATCGCAAAGGCGAGAATATTGTGTTCACGCAGCTCGGACGACACGCGAACGGCCTCCGCATTGTCGCCGATAATTATTGGGATTATGGGCGAGGGGTCGTCCGGCACCTGAAGCCCAGCTTCGTTGAGCAATCCTCGCATATAGGCGGATCGCTTTAGGAGTTCCACGCCCAAGCCGGGAGACGTCTGCACGATCTCGACGGCGCGGCGCGCTGCCCCTGCAATTACCGGCGAAAGCCCGGTCGTAAAAATGAAGGGTCGGGCGGTGTTGATCAAGACATCGCGGATGACCTCGCTGGTGGCGGCAAATCCACCTGCGGTGCCCAGGCTCTTGCCGAGCGTGCCTAACGTGATGTCGGGGCGCACGCCCTCCTGCCGAGCGAGTCCAGCACCACGCCCGTGAATCCCGATGGAGTGCGCCTCATCCACGACAAGCATCGCGCCGTAAACGCGCGCGAGCCTCGCCAATTCAGCGAGCGGCGCTAGATCACCATCCATGCTGAATACAGACTCGGTGATGATAACTCGGGGGCCGCTTCCCGAGCGGAGCAGATTTTCCAAAGACTCGGTATCGCAGTGTGGGTATACCTGAACGGACGCATCCGAGAGGCGGCAACCGTCGATTAAGCTCGCATGGTTGAGGGCATCCGAGTAG